>JAQWOA010000015.1 GCA_029246105.1 Woeseiaceae bacterium
GAAGCTGCTGAAAAGGCTAAAATCGAACTTAGTACTCAACAGCAGACAGAAGTCAATTTACCGTACGTTACAGCTGACGCAAGTGGTCCGAAGCACCTCAATATTAAGCTAACAAGAGCTAAACTTGAGTCATTAGTCGAGGACCTTATCGCGCGCACCATTGAACCTTGCAAGGTGGCATTAAAAGATGCTGGCCTCAAAGTTAATCAGATTGATGACGTTATTCCCGTTGGGGGTCAAGTTCGTATGCCGAAGGTTCAAGAAGAAATACAGAACTTCTTTGGTAAAGAACCTCGTCATGACGTTAATCCAGATGAGGCTGTCGCCCTTGGAGCGGCCATTCAGGGTGGCGTTCTTGCTGGTGAAGTTAAAGATGTACTATTGCTTGATGTTACGCCATTGTCGCTTGGAATTGAGACGCTCGGTGGTGTGATGACCAAGCTAATCGATAAAAATACAACTATCCCAGCGAATGCGGATCAGGTTTTTTCTACAGCTGAAGATAATCAGACTGCGGTTACGATTCATGTTCTGCAGGGTGAGCGTGAGCGAGCTATGGATAATAAATCTTTAGGGCGTTTCGATCTGGCTGAAATTCCACCTGCCCAACGTGGATTACCACAAATTGAAGTAACATTTGATATTGACGCTAACGGTATTCTGAATGTTTCAGCAAAGGATAAAACAACAGGCAAGACTCAGACGATTGTTATTAAGGCATCAAGCGGATTATCTGATGACGAAGTCGAACGAATGGTAGGTGATGCGGAAACGCATGCAGAAGAGGATCGTAAATTTCGTGAGTTGGTGGATGTCCGCAATCAAGCTGATGGTCTTATTCACGCCACTGAAAAGACGCTCGCTGAGGCTGGTGAGAAAGCTTCCTCTGAAGACAGGCTGGCGATTGAGAACGCAGTGTCTGACTTGAAGGCTGCACTAGAGAATGATGATAAAGATGCTATTGATGCAAAAGCGACAGCATTGGGTGAAGCGTCAAGTGGTCTAGCCCAGAAGCTTTATGCCGAGCAGGCTGCTGAAGCAAATACTGATAATGATGATGCAAGGTCTCCAGATGACGTTGTTGATGCCGAATTTGAAGAAGTCGATAAAAATGAAGACAAAGAAAATGCATGATGATGCACTGAAGTCTACGTAGTACGATCTTTAAATTTAAAGTGTTGTAAATATCGGGCGCTATAGTGGCGCCCGAAATTCAAAAAAAAAAGAAATGGCAAAACGCGACTATTATGAAACTTTAGGCGTCTCGAAATCAGCGACTGCTGACGAGATCAAGAAATCCTATCGCCGTCTTGCAATGAAACACCATCCTGATCGAAATAAAGATGATGGCGGTAAGTCTGAAAAGAAATTCAAGGAAGCCAGAGAGGCTTATGAAGTTCTTAAGGATTCTGAAAAAAAATCTATATATGATCAATTTGGTCATGATGGACTTCGTGCTGGCGGTGGTGGCCAGGGTGGCTTTGGAAATACCGAAGGATTTGGCGATATTTTTGGCGATGTATTTGGCGATATTTTCGGTGGCGGAGGCCGTCGCGGTGGCGGCCAGCGAGCTTTTCGTGGTGCTGATATTGGCTATGAACTAAAGCTAGATCTTGAAAAGGCCGTTGCAGGTGATACCGTTAACATAGAGGTGCCGACCCAGATTGGCTGTAATAGTTGTGATGGGTCAGGTGCCAAGAAGGGAACTTCTCCGGAAAAATGCACAACTTGCGATGGTGTTGGGCAAGTGAGAATGCAGCAGGGTATCTTTTCTGTTCAGCAACCCTGCCCTGCTTGTAAAGGTGTTGGAACTACGATCAGTGATCCCTGTGAGAAGTGCCATGGACGTGGGCGTATTCGAAAGACACGAACAATAAAGGTGAAGGTGCCAGCCGGTGTAGATGACGGTAATCGTATTCGACTTTCTGGTGAGGGCGAAGCAGGAAGGATGGGCGGTCCTGCAGGTGATTTATATGTTGAGCTGCGTATCGCTAAACATAAGATTTTCGAGCGGGACGGCGCGAATCTGGCGTGCGAAGTGCCGATAAGTTTTTCAACAGCAACACTTGGTGGAGTAGTTAAGCTTCCAACACTGGATGGTAATGTATCATTGAAAGTGCCTGCAGGAACACAATCTGGGAAGATTTTTCGACTTCGCGGTAAAGGCGTTGTAACTGTTCGTGATGCACGAAAGGGCGACATGTTTGCGCAAGTTGCCGTCGAAACTCCTATAAGTTTAACTGCCGATCAAGAAGAGTTACTAAGGAAGTTCGAAACATCTGTTATGAAGGGAGGGGATAAGCATAGCCCTCGTGCTGACGGTTGGGTTGATTCAGTTAAATCTTTTTTTGACCGAATTAGTTAGTAGTATCGTTATCTCTATCTAAGGAGCGCTTTATTATTTTGACAAGAATAGCAATCGCTGGTGCAGGTCGAATGGGGCAGGCTCTTGGAATATCCATAGATCTAGATGCGGATTTAGCGCTAGCTGGAATATGGCAGCGGGGAGACGAGCTAAGTGATTTACTTATCGATTCAGATGTTTTAATAGATTTTAGTTTGCCGGAAGCAAATCAAATTATCCTCGAGGCCGCTGTCGATAAAAAAATCCCACTTGTCTGCGGCGTTAGTGGGCTTAATGAATCTCAGTATGCTTATCTTGAGTCTGCTGCGGCAGAGATCGCTATTGTCTTTGATCGAAACATGAGCTTAGGTATTGCGGTTTTAGAGCGATCAGTCAGAGAGATTGCCTCATCAATTGGACCAGAATTTAAAATCGAAATTTCAGAGGTTCATCACATGCATAAGAAAGATGCGCCTTCTGGTACGGCATTGAAGCTGGGCGAGGCGATAGCCATAGCTCGTAATGATGATAGTTCTAATCTGATAAAGTATTCGAGCGACCGACGTGGCGATGTCCCCGGTGACCATGAGATTAAGATGATTTCGTCATCTGAACAACTTACATTCTCGCATAGCGCCACAACTCGTCAGGTATTCGTCGATGGCGCTCTACAAGCCGCAAAATGGGTGCTTGATAAGCGTCCTGGCTTATATTCGATGCAGGATGTGCTGTTTAGTCATCCAAAATAAGCTACTTCATATAAAAAAATACCATTTCAGTATGGCGCAAGCGCTCTCCCTTAAGTAAACTGTGCCAGATCGCTGGAGGAGTCGGCAATTTGCAAGCGGAAGACGCAGTCCTTCCGCTTTTGTGTATCTACAGTTAGTGGATATTTCAATGACTTGGCCCAAAATCGGTCTGAATTTGGCTTTATCATGGGGTCGCATTTGAGTATGCCAGCAATACTTGCACTACAAGACGGAAGCGTTTTTCGCGGTACGTCGATAGGTGCCGAAGGCCAGACAATTGGCGAGGTTGTATTCAATACCTCGATGACTGGTTACCAGGAGATTCTGACTGATCCATCCTATTGTCGTCAGCTTGTCACCCTTACTTATCCTCATATAGGTAATACCGGTACAAACATTGATGATATGGAGTCCGAAAGAATTTATGCCTCAGGCCTTATTATTCGTGAAAGCACAATGTTAACGAGTAGTTGGCGATCCGAACACACACTCTCTGACTTTCTTAGGCAAAACAATACTGTCGCTATTGCTGATATTGATACTCGCCGACTCACTCGAATTATTCGTGAAAAGGGCGCTCAGTCAGGCTGCATAATGACAGGCCAGCATGCTTTAAAGGTAATAATAGATCATGCCAAACAATTCCCAGGTATTGCTGGCATGGATCTGGCAAGATCTGTTACAACAAAAGATGTTTACCAGTGGCGGCAAGGCACTAATTTCGGGCATAAGCGGCAAGCATTAAGCCATTTTATGACGCCTTATAAAGTAGTTGCATATGATTTTGGTATAAAGCGAAATATCTTGCGATTGCTAACAGACCTTGGGTGTCAGCTGACGGTTGTTCCTGCAAAAACCACGGCTGAGGAAGTCTTATCACTTAATCCTGATGGGATATTTCTTTCTAATGGGCCAGGTGATCCTGAGCCTTGCGATTATGCTATTTCAGCTATTCGTACATTTTTGGAGCTAAAGATTCCCATGTTTGGTATATGCCTGGGCCATCAGTTACTGGCATTGGCTGCCGGTGCAAAGACTGAAAAAATGAAATTTGGCCATCACGGCGCAAATCACCCTGTTCAAGATTTGGAGACCGGTCAGACAATGATTACAAGTCAGAATCATGGTTTCTCAGTTGATGAATCAAGCTTGCCGGCCAATGTCAGGGCAACTCACCGGTCATTATTTGATGGAAGCCTGCAGGGCTTAGCCCTGACAGACGGTCCAGCCTTTGGTTTTCAAGGGCACCCAGAAGCTAGTCCGGGACCGCATGATCTTTTATCACTGTTCGACCGATTCTTGGAACTGATGGATGGCCGTAAGAAGAGAGAGTCGAGTGTCAATATATCTTCATAGAAACTGTTAATTAACAATAATTTATGATAATTATTTAATTCTTTTTATTAATTTAATAATAGCGAAATATGCCAAAACGATCAGACATAAACAGCATAATGATTATCGGTGCAGGGCCGATCGTTATTGGTCAGGCATGTGAATTCGACTATTCTGGTGCTCAAGCCTGTAAGGCCCTTCGAGAGGAGGGTTATCGAGTTATTTTGGTGAACTCGAATCCTGCTACGATTATGACTGATCCGGAAATGGCGGATGCAATATATATTGAGCCGATTCACTGGAGCACTCTGGAAGTCATCATTGCAAAGGAGCGGCCAGATGTTCTCTTGCCAACAATGGGTGGTCAAACAGCTCTGAACTGTGCATTAGATCTTGATCGAGAAGGCATACTCAAAAAATATAACGTTGAGATGATTGCCGCTTCAAGAGAAGCTATCGATATGGCGGAAGACCGTGATTTGTTTCGTCGTGCAATGTCTGAAATTGGCCTGGAGAGCCCGCGTGCAGAAATTGCACATTCTTTGGATGAGGCTCTGAGAAAGCAAGTGGAGATAGGTTTTCCAACCATTATTCGACCATCATTTACGATGGGCGGCACTGGTGGAGGCATTGCTTATAACAGGGAAGAATTTGAGCAAATCATTACGCACGGCTTGGAGATGTCGCCGACAACGGAAGTACTAATTGAAGAGTCTGTTATTGGCTGGAAAGAGTTTGAGATGGAGGTCGTTCGTGATAAGAATGATAATTGCATTATTGTTTGTGCAATTGAAAATTTCGATCCTATGGGTGTACATACGGGCGATTCAATTACTGTTGCGCCAGCTCAGACTCTTACTGATAAGGAATATCAGCGTTTGCGTAATGCGTCTATTGATGTTTTGCGAAAAATTGGCGTTGAGACTGGAGGTTCGAATGTACAATTTGCGGTATGTCCAGATACTGGGCGCGTATTAATTATCGAAATGAATCCGCGTGTATCCAGGTCATCGGCATTGGCATCTAAAGCCACAGGATTTCCTATTGCTAAAATCGCAGCAAAGCTGGCGATCGGCTACACGCTTGATGAGTTAAAGAATGATATAACTGGTGGCGTAACTCCAGCTTCGTTTGAGCCCACGATTGATTATGTTGTAACCAAGATTCCTCGTTTTACTTTTGAGAAATTTCCCGATACTAATGACCGACTCACTACTCAGATGAGGTCTGTTGGAGAGGTTATGGCGATGGGCCGAACCTTTCAGGAATCATTGCAAAAAGCACTCCGCGGTCTCGAAACGGGTATCAATGGGTTGGATGAGATTTGTGGCCCGATAGTGACTGATGCAGATAAGGAGGATCTTCAGCATGAGCTTCGAATTCCGGGCCCAGACAGGTTGCTCTACGTAGCTGATGCACTGCGTCATGGGTATTCATACCAGGAAGTCGCAAAATTAACTGGTATTGATCCATGGTTTTTGGTGCAAATCGCTGATCTCGTAAATGCGGAGAATTATATTAAGGAGATAGGTTTATCGGGTTTAAGTGAAGAGCCAATGCGCTCAATGAAGCGAAAAGGATTTTCAGATGCCAGAATGGCAGCCATACTCAAGGTAAAAGAAGAGACTATTCGTAAACGTCGTATTGAGCTAAATATACGACCAGTATATAAACGTGTTGATACTTGTGCGGCAGAATTTTCGACTGCAACTGCCTATCTTTACTCTACATATGAAGAAGAATGTGAGGCTGATCTAACCGATAACTCGAAGGTCATGATTCTTGGCGGTGGACCCAATCGAATTGGTCAAGGAATCGAATTTGATTATTGTTGTGTGCATGCGGCTTTAGCACTCAGTGAGTCTGGCTACGAAACTATTATGGTTAACTGTAATCCAGAAACGGTTTCTACGGATTACGATACATCAGATCGTCTTTATTTCGAACCATTAACATTTGAAGATGTTATGGAAATCATTGAGATAGAGAACCCGAAGGGTGTCATTGTTCAGTATGGCGGCCAAACTCCCTTAAAATTAGCCAAGATGCTCGAAGATGCTGGCGCACCAATAATCGGCACCTCCCCTGATTCAATTGATCTTGCAGAAGATCGAGAGCGTTTTCAAAAAATGGTACAGGATTTAGATCTTAAGCAGCCTCCGAATTGTACGGCACGAAACAAGGAAGAGGCATTAAGATTGAGTTCAGACGTTGGCTTTCCATTAATTGTTAGACCTTCTTACGTTCTTGGCGGTCGTGCGATGGAAGTAGTGCATGGGGAGGAGGATCTTAGTTTATATATGGACGCTGCAATAAATGTGTCAAATGATAGCCCCGTGCTTCTAGATCGATTTCTAGATTCAGCGACTGAAGTGGATGTCGACTGTATTTATGATGGTGAGCGCGTCTTGATCGGTGGCATTATGGAGCACATTGAGCAAGCTGGTGTGCATTCGGGCGATTCAGGATGCTCATTGCCCCCATTCAGCCTTTCAGAGGAAATTCAAAAGGAAATTGAAGGGCAGGTTATTACATTGGCAAAGAAGTTAGGTGTTGTCGGCCTGATGAATACCCAATTTGCGATTCAGAATGATGTTGTTTACCTTCTTGAGGTCAATCCGCGAGCATCACGAACAGTGCCGTTTGTTTCTAAAGCGACTGGTTCACCGCTCGCAAAGATTGCAGCAAAAGTGATGGTTGGCGAAACACTCGCTAAACAAGGTTTTGTAAATCAGCGTAAGCCGTCGTACTACTCGGTTAAAGAGGCTGTATTTCCGTTTATAAAGTTTTCTGGTAGTGACCCTATTCTTGGACCGGAAATGAAATCTACTGGTGAAGTTATGGGTATTGGTAGAACCTTTGGTGAGGCCTATGCGAAAGCACAGCTTGCGTCTGACATAAAGCTCCCAAAGCAAGGAGTTGCGCTCTTGTCAGTTCAGGGACGTGATAAACTAGAAGTAATTGAGCTTGCGAAGTTACTCATAGATATAGGTTTTGATATTATTGCGACACACGGTACGGCAGAGGCCCTTGCTGGTGCTGGCGTATCATGTCGACGAGCAAATAAGGTTCGTGAGGGACGACCGCATATTGTTGATATGATTAAAAATAGTGAAATTGATCTAATTATTAATACAACTGAGGGGAAGCAAGCGATAAATGAATCACTTTCAATACGTGCTGAGGCAGTTCGTCATGGAATTACTTATTACACAACGCTTGGAGCTGCTGTAGCAACATGCCGCGCTATTGAGCATTTAGACAACAGCGAAGTTAACCGATTGCAAGATTTACACAATGAGGTGGTGTCATAAATAAAGAGCCCATGACAGTTCGTGGCCACGAATTGCTTCAGCAAGAATGTAAGAAATTAAAAGGGATCGATCGTCCGAGGATAATTCGTGCCATATCAGAGGCGCGCGCACATGGCGATCTTAAGGAAAATGCTGAATATCATGCTGCAAAAGAGCAGCAGGGTTTTATCGAGGGCCGAATAAAAGAATTGGAGGGTAAGCTATCACACGTGCAGGTCATTGATGTGACTGAGATTGATGCAGGCGGTAAAGTGATTTTTGGAGCGACCGTGAAGCTGCTTGACGATGAGAAAAATATAGAAATAACTTACAAAATCGTTGGTCAGGATGAAGCCAATATAAAAATGGGTTTAATTTCTTACACCTCACCAATAGCTCGCGCATTGATCGGTAAAATGGAAGGAGACGCCGTAGAGTTTAGAGCTCCGGATGGCGAAAAATTTTACGAAGTAATCGAAGTCAGCTACGACTAGTGAGAAGGAATTCTAATTCGCTTTTCGGGTTTCTTTTGTGGGTTAGCGCGGTAAAGAAGTGCGATGTTACCGATTTGCTGAATCATTTGAGCTCCAAAATCATCACAGAGGGTTTCGATCATAGTGTTTCGTGACTCACGATCACCAATACGAACTTTGATCTTAAGTAGTTCGTGGTGATCCAAGGTCGATTTAAACTCAGCCAGTAAGCTCTTTGAGAGGCCGTCACTGCCGATCATTATTAGAGGCTTTAAGTTATGACCGCGACCGCGTAGGTACTTCTTTTGATGCTCGCTTAAGCTCATAGAAGCAGAGTATATCAATGTTTAAATGATGAAGACGAAGTAATGGGAGAATGCTTTAGTGGGTAAACTGCGACGAACTGCTGGGAGTTGGCGTGACAGGCAAGAGCGTGATCCCTATGTGCAGCAAGCACGGCGCGATGGTTGGCGTTCGCGTGCGGTTTATAAGCTTGAGCAGATAAATCAAAAGGAGCAGATTTTGCGACCGGATATGGTCTGTGTCGATGTAGGTTCAGCGCCCGGTGGTTGGAGTCAGTATGTCATCAAGAAACTTAAGGGTAGGGCGCGAATAGTCGCGGTTGATGTCCTGCCCATGGATTTCCTTTTGGGTGTTGATTTTATTCGGGGTGATTTTCTAGATGAAACGGTTTTTGTGCAGATACTTAATACTTTGGGCGATAAGGGCGTTGACCTTGTAATGAGTGATATAGCACCCAATATTACAGGTAATCGGGTGGTTGATCAGCCAAGATCAATGTATTTGGTTGAATCAGCTTTTGAATTAGCACAGCGATCTTTAAAGCAAGGCGGAAGCTTCATTTGTAAAATGTTTCAAGGTGAAGGAATAGATGAATTTGTTAGTGATGCACGCAAGTCATTTGGGCGTGTAAAAGTAATGAAGCCCAAAGCATCTCGCATTGGCAACCGTGAGGTTTACTTGGTAGCGAGAAATTATCAATTATAGTAGGGTTAAAATGTGAGCGATCTAACCAAAAACATATTAGTATTTATTGTCATTACTGTCGTCCTTATGTCGGTAGTTCAAGGACTTTCAGGCGTCAGTGGTGCTCAGCCACAGAAAAGGGACTACTCAGAATTCTTAAATCAGGTCCGCGCTGGGCAGGTTGCAGTTGCGGTTATTGAAGATAAGCAAATTCGATTCGGGCGATCAGAGCCATTACCGTTCTACACTATTAGTCCTGAGACTGATAACAATACTCTGATTGGCTTGCTCGATACGAATGGCGTTAGATTTACGGCTTCGGAGCCAGAGTCTCAGGGTCTCATAAGTCAATTATTGATTAGTTCTTTTCCAATACTGCTCTTGATTGGTGTTTGGATTTACTTCATGCGCCAAATGCAAGGAGGAGGCGGAGGCCGGGGGGCGATGTCTTTCGGTAAAAGTAAAGCCCGCTTATTAGGAGAGGATCAGGTCGGTGTTACATTTGATGATGTAGCAGGAGTTGAAGAAGCTAAACAGGAAGTCTCTGAAGTTGTTGAGTTCCTGAAAGATCCGAGTAAATTTCAGCGGCTTGGTGGAAAGATCCCTAAAGGCGTTCTTATGGTGGGGCCCCCGGGAACAGGTAAAACATTACTGGCTAGGGCTATTGCAGGTGAAGCCAAAGTACCGTTTTTTACAATCTCAGGCTCTGATTTTGTCGAGATGTTTGTCGGTGTCGGTGCGTCTCGTGTACGTGATATGTTTGAGCAAGCGAAAAAACAGGCGCCATGCATTATATTCATAGACGAACTCGATGCTGTTGGCCGTCATCGCGGTGCGGGATTAGGCGGTGGTCATGATGAGCGCGAGCAAACGCTAAATCAGATGCTTGTACAAATGGATGGATTCGAAGGCAGTGAGGGCATTATAGTCATCGCAGCGACTAATCGGCCTGATGTATTGGATCCTGCATTATTGCGTCCTGGTCGGTTTGATAGGCAAGTCGTCGTGCCACTGCCTGATGTCCGTGGCCGTGAACAGATTTTGAAAGTGCATATGCGTAAAGTGCCATTGTCAGATGACGTAAAACCATCAAAGATAGCGCGCGGTACCCCCGGTTTCTCGGGCGCAGATCTTGCTAATCTCGTTAATGAAGCTGCCTTATTTTCTGCGCGCTTAGATCAGCGTGTTGTAAGTATGGATGAGTTTGAGCGGGCCAAGGATAAAATCATGATGGGTGCTGAGAGGCGCTCATTGGTTATGAGTGAAGCTGAGAAGCTTAATACTGCTTACCATGAAGCTGGCCATGCAATAGTTGGCTATCTAGTTCCTGAGCATGATCCGGTTTATAAGGTCACAATCATTCCGAGGGGCAGAGCTTTAGGCGTGACCATGTACCTTCCTGAGGAGGATCGTTACAGCATGTCTAGGCAGCGCCTTGAAAGTAGTATCTCAAGTTTATTTGGTGGCCGCATAGCCGAAGAAATGATCAATGGCGAAGATGGAGTAACAACGGGCGCCTCAAATGACATTGAGCGTGCGACGGAGATTGCCCGCAATATGGTAACTAAATGGGGATTGTCCGATAGACTTGGGCCATTGACATACAGTGAAGATGAGGGAGAGGTATTTCTTGGTCGCTCCGTCACTCAACACAAGCAAATTTCTGACGAAACCGCGGGTGTGATTGATGAAGAGATTCGTCGTATTGTCGATTCAAATTACAGCCGTTCAAAAGAGCTTCTTGAAGCCAATGTCGACAAACTTCATGCGATGGCAGATGCGCTAATTAAATACGAAACAATCAATGAGACGCAGATTAAGGATATTATGGAAGGTCGTGAGCCGCAGCCTCCTGAGGACTGGGAAGACTCAATAGAAAATCCTAAGCCGCCTAGTGACAAATCCTTAGCCGAAGAACCTAATGAGGCGGCGGGCAATATCGGCGACACCGCACAAGAACACTAAATACTTTGTTGGAATTTGGCGCTTTTAATCTTCCATGTCCTTCGGTAATGGGCATTCTAAATGTTACGCCTGACTCTTTTTCTGATGGGGGTTTTTTTGTTGATCTTGGGGATGCAAAAGAACAAGCTGAGCGCATGGTTTCAGACGGTGCATCAATCATTGATATAGGCGGTGAGTCTACTCGTCCTGGTGCGGAAGATGTTAGTGAATCGATGGAATTGGATCGGATTTTGCCTATTATCGAGGTGCTCAAGGAAGTGACTGATCTACCGATCTCTATAGATACTAGTAAAATAGCAGTCATGCAGGAAGCTGTATCCGCTGGCGCGACTATGATCAATGATGTTTTGGCACTACAAGAACCAGGCGCAATCGAATTAGTGTCTAGTCTTCAAGTACCGGTATGTCTTATGCACATGCAAGGTCGTCCTCGCAGCATGCAAGAGGCACCAGTTTATGATGATGTAAATGCAGCCGTATTGACGTTCCTTGGCTCCCGGGCAGAAAAATGTATTGAAGCTGGGATTTCTAGAGAAATGATTATTGTTGATCCCGGTTTTGGTTTTGGGAAAGCTTATCAGCATAATGTCGAATTATTGGCAAATCTGCGACAATTGAAGGAACTGGGATTTCCGATGATGGTTGGATTGTCCCGAAAGTCCATTCTCGGTGAAATAACAGGTCGAGATATATTTAATCGATTATCCGGCAGTATTGCAGCCGCAGTTATAGCTGCTTTGAGTGGAGCTGCAATTATTCGTGCTCATGACGTTAAAGAGACAGTAGATGCACTTGAAGTTACTAGGACCGTAATGGAAGCGGAAACATGAAAGAACAGTTTTTTGGAACAGATGGTGTGCGAGGAACAGTTGGAAGTGAGCCTATGACTGCAGATTTTGCCATGCGTCTGGCGAGTGCAGCTGCTCAAGTGCTTGTCCCCAAAGGTGGCACGGTCGTTATAGGGAAAGATACACGCTTATCTGGCTATATGTTCGAATCTGCGCTTGAGGCTGGATTTGTTGCGGCTGGGGCGGATGTATTACTGCTTGGTCCATTACCAACTCCTGGGATCGCTCGATTGACCCAGGAGTTTGATGCAGATCTGGGCGTGGTCATTAGTGCCTCACATAATGCCTATTACGATAATGGCATTAAATTCTTTGATCCATCTGGATCTAAGCTCACTGACGAGATAGAACGCAAGATTGAAAAGCGCCTCACCGATAAAGTAATGACCCTTGAATCCAGATCTCTTGGTAAGGCAAAGCGCATAGATACAGCTCGAGTTCGATATCAAGAATTTTGTGCTGCGAGCATGCCTAAGGGGTTAGACCTTACCGGTCTCAAGATAGTCTTTGATGGTGCAAATGGTGCTGCTTACAAAGTGGGCCCGCGTACGCTTGGTAATCTTGGCGCCGATGTAATTCCAATTGGTTGCTCACCAAATGGAAAGAATATTAATGACGGTTGTGGCTCTACTGAACCTAGTTTATTAAAGTTAACTGTGCCTGCATTGAATGCCGATGTTGGTGTTGCTTTGGATGGCGATGGCGACCGACTAGTCATGGTAGCTGAAGATGGGCAACTGATTGATGGTGATCAGATACTTTATGCTTTGACGATTGCGCGCCACCGTGAAGCTACACTTGAGGGACCTATTGTTGGGACTGTAATGAGCAACTTTGGCCTAGAAAAAGCTCTGAAGTCTGAGAATATTGAATTTCATCGTGCAGATGTTGGTGATCGACATGTTCTGGAGGCGCTTCGGGCTTCAGGTGGAATCATTGGTGGAGAAACATCTGGTCATATAATCGTTCTAGATAAAGCCACTACAGGTGATGGTTTAATTTCTGCATTGCAGGTCCTTGCGATCATGAAGAAGACTGGCAAGAAACTCTCAGAGCTTGTTGCTAGTATGCCTAAATATCCTCAAATACTTATTAACGTGCAAACCAAGGGGCATTTGAACCTCAAAACTTCAACAAAAATTCAGGCCGCTGTTGCTTTAGCTGAGGATGAATTGGCTGATAATGGCCGTGTTGTTTTACGAGCTTCCGGAACTGAGCCGGTCATTCGAGTAATGGTTGAAGGTGAGCATGATGATCAGGTTGATGAT
>JAQWOA010000018.1 GCA_029246105.1 Woeseiaceae bacterium
GCGAATCCACCCTCATCACCTACGGCTGTATTCATTCCCTGTTTCTTCAGAACACCTTTTAAGCTATGAAATATTTCCGCGCCATATCGTAGCGCTTCAGTAAAAGATGACGCGCCAACCGGCAGCACCATAAACTCTTGAATATCAACACTATTATCGGCATGTTCTCCACCATTAATAATATTCATCATTGGAAGCGGCATCACCTTATTGCTTCCTAGATGACGAAACAAAGAAACACCCTTTGACGCTGCTTCAGCTTTTGCAACGGCCAATGAGATTGCTAGCAGTGCGTTAGCGCCAAGTCGACCCTTGTTATCGGTTCCATCGAGGTCAATCATGCACTGATCCACAGCACGTTGATTCTCAAAGTCAGTATTCAATAAAGCATCGCTCAGAGCGCCATTCACGTTAGCAACTGCTTTTTGCACACCCTTTCCTAGATAACGAGACTGATCACCATCACGTAACTCTACCGCTTCACGAGAGCCGGTCGAAGCGCCTGACGGTACGCCAGCGCGAGCTGTACTACCATCATCCAATGAGACGTCAGCCTCAACTGTTGGATTGCCACGGGAATCGAGAATTTCTCGACCGCGTATCTCACTAATCCTGATCATTTGAACTCCTTTATTCGGTGATTACTCCGGGACACCAAGGCCATAATCTGCTTCAAGATATCCACTTTTTTTGACAATATTATCGATCGACATCAAAGTTTCGAGAAGTTGTTTTATTTTGTGCAGTGGCCACGCATTCGGACCGTCACTCAATGCCTTTTCAGGGTCGTGGTGAGTCTCCATAAAAAATCCCGCAACGCCTGCTGCTGCTGCTGACCGCGCCAATAGAGGGATAAATTCACGTCGGCCGCCTGAGGATGTCCCAAGACCACCAGGCTGCTGAACCGAATGCGTTGCATCAAAAACTACTGGAGCACCGGTACCACGCATCACAGCAATACTTCGCATATCAGATATTAGATTGTTGTAACCAAAACTAACGCCGCGCTCACAGACCATGATGTCATTATTGCCAGTCGACTTTGCCTTATCAACGACGTTTTGCATTTCCCAAGGTGACAAGAATTGACCTTTCTTGATATTAATCGGCAATCCTGTCGCCGCAGTGCGTAAAATAAAATCTGTTTGGCGACAAAGAAAAGCTGGTGTCTGCAACACATCAACAACATCCGCAACTTCATCCATTGGTGTATCTTCATGTACATCGGTCAAAATCGGTACATTCAGTTGCTTCTTAACCTCATTCAAAATACGAAGCCCTTCTTCCATACCAGGTCCTCGAAAACTATCATGCGAGCTACGGTTAGCTTTATCAAAGGACGATTTGTAAATAAAAGGGATATCAAGCTCACCGCAAACCTCTTTTAAAGTTCCGGCGGTATCTAAAGTCATTTGCTCACTCTCAACAACGCAAGTGCCAGCAATCAAAAAAATCGGTTGGTCATTACCGACATCAAACCCACAAAGCTTCATACTTTTTCCGCCATAGACAATTCGTCTTTACTATTCTCTCGAACGGCTGCGATAAAACTCTTAAACAATGGATGACCATCGCGTGGGTTCGACGTGAATTCCGGGTGAAATTGGCTGGCAAGAAAAAATGGATGGTCCGAAAGCTCAATCATTTCCACTAAATTATCGATAGACAGTCCTGAAAATACCATTCCTGCATCCGACAGTTGATCTCTATAATTATTATTCACTTCGTAACGATGTCGATGACGTTCCTCTATCTCAATGCACCCGTAGCTCATCGCAGCTAAAGATTTTTCTTGTAGCGTTATGCTCTGCGCACCCAATCGCATGGTGCCACCCATTTCAGATTCTTCATTACGCTCTTCTGTATCGCCAGTCTGATCCTGCCACTCTGTAATTAGAGCTACAACGGGGTGCGGCGCATCCTTATTGAATTCAGTACTCATGGCGCCATCGAGACCCGCCAGATGACGCGCCACCTCAATAACAGCAACCTGCATTCCAAGACAGATACCGAGGTACGGAATACAATTCTCTCGTGCAAATCGAACGGCTTCGATTTTACCCTCGATACCCCTATCGCCGAAACCGCCTGGGACTAAAATACCATTCATTCCTTTGAGGCATTCTACGCCATGCTGCTCAATACTTTTGGATTCTATATAATGAATTTTTACGCGAGTTCGTGTGTGAATTCCACCGTGTTGTAATGCCTCGACTAATGATATGTATGAATCTTTGAGATTCATATATTTACCAACCATTGCGATATTCACTTCTGCCGTTGGATTTTTTTTGGCTTCTACAATGGTGTCCCACTCATGTAAATCTGCCTTAGGTAGATCCAGGCTCAACTGATGAGTGACAATTTCATCTAACCCTTGATCATGAATCATCGCCGGTATCTTATAGAGGTCATCAGCATCCCATACTGAAATGACGGCTTTCTCCTGAACATTAGTGAATAATGCGATTTTACGACGCTCCTCGCTCGGGAGCGGCTTGTCAGATCGACATACGAGTATGTCCGGTTGAATTCCGATCGATCGCAACTCTTTGACAGAATGCTGCGTCGGCTTAGTCTTAATTTCGGACGAAGTTGGAATATAAGGCACAAGAGTTAGGTGTACATAAACAACCTGATCACGTCCAAGCACGACGCCCATCTGACGAATAGCTTCCAAAAACGGTAAGGACTCAATATCACCAACGGTTCCGCCAATTTCAACAAGGCATATATCAGCATCACCGGCACCCTTCTCCACACACTGTTTAATTTCATCTGTAATATGAGGGATCACCTGAACAGTTGCACCGAGATATTCACCGCGGCGCTCTTTTGCAATGACACTCTCATAAATCCGACCTGTGGTGTAATTACTGTGGCGACCACTTTTGGCTGTTCGCACAAATCGCTCATAATGGCCAAGATCAAGATCGGTCTCAGTTCCATCGTGAGTCACGAAAACCTCGCCATGCTGAAAAGGGCTCATGGTGCCAGGATCAACATTAATGTAAGGGTCAAGCTTAATCATACTGATCGTCAAACCACGTGCTTCAAGTATAGCGCCGAGGCAAGCTGAGGTGATGCCCTTCCCCAAAGAAGAGACTACTCCGCCAGTAATAAATACATACGATGTCATATGTGAATCCGTGGTTGTTCACGTACTGCTTAACGAGAACTTTCTCGCAGAAAGCGAGAAACAAGAAAGGGCTGGATCAAAAGCAAACCATTAAAACCGGTGCTTTGTTCCAACCCTTCAGTATTCCTCGCCGTCGTTGGACTGTAGACGGTGTTAAACGTTATCAGGCGACACTCCCTAATGCAATGCGGGACGACCGGCCCAACATACTACAATGCCCGGATTAGATACTGCGTCTGCAGCCAGCCATAGATCCCCTACGGCGACAAGACGATCGCCAGAATATATCAGAGGTAATCGATCGCGCATCCAGGGAACGATACCTTCTTCTTGAAGTAGCTTCTTGAGTTCGCGTGTATGTGATTGACCTAAAGGGGAAATTCTTTCTCCACCAATTCTTGCTTTCACTGTCAAACCGTTATCGAAAAGCTCTTTAGATAATCCAATATTGGCCTTTAGTTCAAAACTTAGCCGTCCCAAACCATGACCAAGCAAGAGTTCATTACCTAAAATAGGAGTAGATTCAATGGTCGCAGTGAGGCTTTCTGGCATTAAATATAGGCTATTCCGATAGCGTCGAACCACAACTCCTGGCCAAGTCACCAAAGGTTGCGCATCTTCTCGCGCGAGAATCACCTCATGTATGACTCGATTTAACTGCGCAGTAGTCGGTGTCGATAGACCCTGATTACGTAATGCAAAGCGGATAACATTACGCTGCCTCCCCACAGGAAGATCCGTAAGTTGATCAATTGGAATCCTCGCAGAATTCGAGCTCAAATTCTTAAGATCGATTTGGGCCAATTCAATAAGCAACTGCGAAGCATCACCTGCGTGAACTGCACTGCGCTGTAAGCGAGCAGTTATATCTGACCAGCGCGATTTTAAACGCGGCATGATCTCATGACGTAGAAAGTTTCGATCAAAACGACGATCAGTGTTCGATGGATCTTCAATCCATCGAAATCCATTATCGTTTGCATAAGATTGTAGATCAGCTTGATCAACATTCAACATCGGCCGTGCTAGCCAGCCAGCACCAAAGCGACGTATTCTACTAATGCCAGCAACACCAGCCGGACCGCTGCCACGAATTAGATTAAGTAATAATGTTTCGGCTTGATCTTCACGATGATGTGCAGTGAGCAACCAATCATCGTCACAAATTTCGGTGCATAATGCAGAATAACGAGCATCACGTGCAGATGCTTCCGGACCCTTCCCAGACTTCAATTGAACATTGACTTTAATGGATTGAAATTCTACCCCAAAATCAGCAGCTGTTTTTCTACATAGCTCAACCCAGCTTGATGATTCCAGTTGAAGTCCATGATCAATATGAATCGCAAAAATAGGTACTTCATTCTTTTCTTCGGTCAGGATATTTACGAGGGCATGAAGCAAAACCGATGAATCAAGCCCGCCGCTAAAAGCGACAATGTACCGACTTGGTTTACCAGCGAAAGATTCAAGTTCAGCTAATTGCTTCGCAATAATCGCAGGGGTAAAGTTCACGCTTCTTTGAACTGACCAAAGCTCGCAAGTCGCTGCTGACGCTTTTCAAGCAGCTGCTCAGTCGGCATCTGGGTCAACTCATCAAGACTATTTGAAAGAGCAATGCGGATGCTTTCTGCCATATCCTGCGGATTACGATGAGCTCCGCCTAAAGGCTCAGGTAGCACTTCATCAACGAGACCAAAATCATTTAATTTAGCCGCTGTAATATTCATGGCTTCGGCTGCTTTCTCTGCCTTATCAGAGCTCTTCCATAAAATAGTTGCACAACCTTCAGGCGATATAACGGAATAAATACTGTACTGCAACATGATTAATTTATCGCCTACACCAATAGCCAATGCACCACCTGATCCACCCTCACCAATAACAATACATATTATCGGCGTCTTTAGCTCAGACATCATATACAGGCTTTGTGCAATTGCCTCGCTTTGTCCGCGCTCCTCAGCACCAACACCAGGGTAGGCTCCAGGTGTATCAATAAATGTTACCACTGGCATCGAAAATTTTTCAGCCATTCGCATTAGTCGTTGTGCCTTACGATAACCTTCGGGCTTAGGCATGCCATAGTTGCGACGAACTCGTTCTTTAGTATCTCGTCCTTTCTGATGACCGATAAACATTACAGCATAATCTTGTATTGTTCCGACGCCACCTACAATTGCTGGGTCATCCGCATACATGCGGTCACCATGCAGCTCCTGAAAGTCTGGAATAATCATATCGAGATAATTTTTTGTATATGGCCGAGACTCATGGCGAGCCACCCGAGCAATTTGCCAAGGCGATAATTTTGAAAAAATACTTTTCGTTAACGCCTCACTCTTTTCCTTGAGACGCGCAACTTCTTCGTTGATGTTAATTTCGGAATCATCACTCACATAGCGTAATTCGTCGATCTTTGCCTCGAGTTCGGCAATCGGCTGTTCAAAATCCAGAAATTTTAAATCCATGAGGAATTGCGGTCTTAAGCCGCTCCTATATTATTTTAGTTCTGACCGAGGGCATATAAAAGACGGACATTATTATTCCCGAGTAAATCCGTCAACTTATCACGCAGTTCGCGACTGGGTCGAACACTCCACTCTGACCCCAACGATAATCTCGCCGCTGCATTGTCACCAATATAACGCACTGAAACGTCGCAACTACCTTCTCGAAAAGGTAATAAAGCATCATGCAGCTTAACTAACAAATCATCACCTTGGCTATCAGGCTCTATACTTAGTACAAGGCTCTTCGCTTGTGATTCAATCACACGATCGATCTGTAAAATATTTTTTACATTTACCGTCCAGCTGCCTATAAAATCATCATAACGCAAGTCGCCTGTTACAATGACAATCTCATCTTTCACCAAAAGATGACGGAATTCTTGAGACGCTTCACTGAATAAACTAACTTCCATTCGCGCCGTGTCATCATCTAGAATGACACTAACACGATTACCACGTTTGCGAATATCTACAATCAACCCAGCTACAGTTACCTGGCGCCTCGCATGCATATATCTTCGTTCGCCCTTAATTGTTTTTGGAGCCGGCTCTCTCATAATATCTTTCAACCGACCATCAGATAGGTGTCGTGCATCATGGCGAATTGCATCAAATGGGTGCCCCGTAAGATAGAGGCCAAGCGCTTCCTTTTCGCTACTTAGTAGAAGGCGGTCGCGCCATTCCGTCATCCTTATGGTCTTTCTTTCAGCAGCCCTAGTAATAGGCTCAGTTAATCCGAACATATCATTCTGTCCTGCAGCAGCGGCCTTGGCCTCCTGATCAGCACTCTTCATCGCCTCTGGAATCTGATGCACCATGCCGCGTCGCGAATCACCAAAACCATCCATTGCACCAGACTTAATCATAGCTTCAAGTGCTCGACGATTAATTTTATCCTGATCAACGCGCCTGCAAAATTCAACGAGGTCTGTGTAAGGGCCATTTTGCTCACGCTGCGCAATTAGTGCTTCGACCGCGCCACGCCCAACGCCCTTAATAGCTCCAAGACCATATAAAATAGTTGTCTCACTGGGTACGCTAAAATAGTAACTGGACGAATTAATATCCGGTGCCATTAATGTAATTTTGAGCTGACGACAGTCATCTTTCAGCGTTAAAAGACGATCAGTATTGTCAAGATCGGCACTCATAGCTGCCGCTATAAATGCACCGGGATAGTGCGCCTTTAGATAAGCCGTTTGATATGACAAGACAGCATAGGCGGCTGAATGAGATTTATTGAAGCCATATCCAGAAAATTTTTCAATTAAATCAAAAATACGAGTTGCAGTCTTGTCCGCAACACCGCGGCTTACTGCACCAGTCACAAATACTTCACGCTGCTGCGCCATTTCTTCTATATTTTTCTTACCCATAGCACGCCTTAATAAATCAGCACCACCGAGGGTATAGCCTGCCAAAACTTGCGCGATCTGCATCACCTGCTCTTGATACAGGATAACTCCATATGTCTCCATTAATACTGACTTTAATTCTGGATGAAGGTAATCAATGTCGGCCTTGTTTGTTGCATGTTTGCGCATAATAAAATCATCAACCATGCCAGACTGCAATGGACCAGGACGAAACAAAGCAACCAATGCAACAAGATCATCGAATTGATTTGGTTTCATGCGTTTAATGAGGTCACACATACCGCTGGACTCAAGCTGAAAAACAGCCGCTGTATTTGTAGACCTAAGTAATTGAAACGTTTTTGGATCGTTATCAGGAATACTGCTGACCGAGAGATTCAATCCAACATTATTCTCATTGGCTATCTGTATAGCCCAACTAATAATAGTTAATGTTTTAAGACCCAAGAAATCAAACTTAATAAGTCCAACTGCCTCGACATCATCTTTGTCAAGCTGTGTTACAACATTTGCACCACCTTGCTCACAATATAGCGGCGCAAAATCTGTCAGCGCGCCTGGTGAAATAACGACACCGCCTGCATGCTTGCCGGCATTTCGCACCAAACCTTCAAGAGACTTCGCTAGATCAATAATAGCTGCGACTTCCTTATCGTCTCGATACATCATGGCAAGCTCTTCAGAATCTTTTAATGCTTTCTCAAGCGTAATACCAATCTCAAATGGAACTTGTTTTGCAATACGATCCACGAAGCCATAAGGCTGCCCTAATGCACGACCGGTATCGCGAATAACAGCTTTGGCTGCCATCGTGCCAAAAGTAATAATCTGTGAAACTTTTTCACGGCCATATTGCTCTGCAACGTAATCAATGACTCGATCTCGACCCTCCATACAGAAATCGACATCAAAATCAGGCATAGATACGCGCTCGGGATTCAAAAATCGCTCAAACAATAGATTATGCTGTAATGGATCAAGATCAGTGATACCAAGAACCCAAGCGACAAGAGAGCCCGCTCCTGAGCCGCGCCCAGGCCCAACGGGGACATTGTTTTCACGCGCCCAACGAATGAAATCAGCTACGATTAGAAAATAACCTGGAAAGCCCATCGACTGAATAACGCCAAGCTCAGTATTAAGCCTGCCGTAGTACGGCGCCGAGAATGCATCTTGCTCTTTAATAGAAATTTTTTCGATTTCGAATTTCGTCTTTAGAGCGACCTGGAGACCCTTTCGCGCTTCGGATTCGAGAAAGTCTGCCTCAGTCTCACCAGAAGGTACTGGGAATTCTGGGAGCACACTCTCACCGAATTTGAGATCCAACGAACAACGCCGCGCAATCTCAATAGTATTTTGCAAAGCTGAGGGTACATCACTAAATAGTTCAGCCATCTCTTCTGGAGAGCGAAGATATTGATCCTTGCTATAGTTTCGTGGTCGATTAACATCGTCGAGATCTCGCCCTTCATGAATACATACACGTGCTTCATGTGCATTAAATCCATCGGAATCCAAGAACCGAACATCATTGCTTGCCACAACGGGTACTTGCCTATCTGCAGCAAGTTTCAAGTTCTGCTGAACGACATCCTCCTCGGTCTTGCGCCCCGTACGAATTAATTCTAGATAAAAGCGATCTCCAAAGACATCAAGCCAATAATCAAGACACTCATTGACATGATTATCATTTCCCGCAATCATTGCACGGCCAATATCGCCTTCACGTGCACCGGATAATGCTATTAGACCGGCACAAGATTTTTCATTAAGCCATTCGCGCTTAGCCATTGGTGGGCCATTAGCTTGTCCTTCAATATAACAACGTGTAACGAGCTCAGAGAGGTTTTGATAACCATCGTTATTTTTAACCAACAATAACAATGTAAATGGATGAGTGGCATCATCATTATTAGCTATTTTGAGATCAAGGCCAATGATCGGCTTTATGCCTGATGCCAAGGACTTGCGATAAAACTTCACAAGACCGAATAGATTGCTTTGATCAGTTATTGCAATCGCTGGCATTTCTTCCTTGATACAGCGTGCAATCAACTGAGGAATACGCAACGTACTATCAACCATTGAGTACTCGGTATGTAAATGCAAATGAACGAAATTCTCAGTCATTCAGTTGCCGCCCTTACAGGAGCGAAAGTTTGACGATGTTCGCGACATGGACCAAATTTTTGCAACCTAGAACGATGAATCTTCGTACCATAGCCTTTATGTTTAGCGAACTCATAATTTGGGAAAACTCTATCCAATTTACACATCATCAGATCACGAGTTGTTTTGGCTATGATTGACGCAGCACTGATCGCATCAACTTTATCGTCTCCACCGATGATCGCTTCACCCGCCATTACAACGCCATTGAAATTTAGATTCGGCAGTTGATTGCCGTCAACCAGAACTCTTGCCGGTGTTATCTCAAGACCAATGATCGCCCGTCTCATCGCGAGCATGGTCGCACAAAGAATATTGATAGCATCAATTTCCACAGAATCAGCCCATGCAACTGACCAAGCTAATGATTGCTGCTTTATTATAATTGCGAGTTCATTACGGCGTTTTTCTGTCAATTTTTTTGAATCGGCAAGACCATCAATCGACGAATGTGGATGTAGTAACACAGCAGAAGCCACAACAGGGCCTGCCAATGAACCACGACCAGCCTCGTCAACGCCAGCTGATAGCCCATTTATTTCAAAAATTCTTGTCTGATGCATTTCCAGATTTTTATTTGAGAAGCGAGATCACCGCATCGGCTGCACGTTGATCTGTGTTTAGTGCCAATTCGTTTCTCAGTCTAGCAAATCTATCGCTAATGAACTGTCTTCGATCGGGATCATCCAATAATTTGATCACAGCATCAGCGATACCAGTTGGGCAGACATCATTCTGAATAAACTCTGGCACCAACGGTGACTTGGTCAGCAAGTTCGGTAAGGTAAATTTAGATAATTTCAGTAATTTCAATCCTTTGAATATTGCATATGTGACTCTGCCGAGTCGATACGCAGCAATTGTTGGCTTCTCTAATAATGCAGACTCAAGAGCTGCCGTGCCCGATGCCAGCAGAACTACATCAGCCGCGATCATTGCTTGTTCAGAATTTCCATCTAACAAAATAAGCTTTTCCGAGAATCCAGAGGAAATAACTTGTGCTTCGATTTTAGGTCGCAATGTCGGTTTAGCTACAGGAATCACAAATTGTATGCTTTCGCGCATATCCAAAATAATTTTTGCCGCTGCGATAAAGGTCCCCCCTAACATGGAAACTTCACTAGCTCGACTTCCTGGAAGGATCGCAACAACTTCATCAGCAGTTAGACCAAGCACCTTTCGTGCTGCTGCCATATCCTGATTTTCTGGAACGCTATCAGCTTTCGGGTGTCCGACAAAAATCGCGTCAACGCCTGCATCCTTATAGATTGACTCCTCGAAAGGCAATATACATAAGATCTTATCTACGGCAGCTTTCACAGTTTTAATTCGACCGGCCCTCCATGCCCAGACAGAGGGGCTGACATAGTGCACAGTTTTAATTCCTTTGGCTCGCAGTTTCATTTCAAGAGCCAAATTAAAGTCAGGTGCGTCAATTCCAACAAATACATCAGGTGGAGATTCAGTCCAGCACTTAACCAGGTGTTTTCGTAATCTCAGTAAACGTGGTAAGTGCACCAATGGTTCAGTAAGTCCAAATAAGGTAAGAGATTCAGCAGATTCCCACTGCTCACAACCCGCAGCGACCATCTCAGGCCCTGCAATGCCTTCGAAAGTCGCATCGGGAAAATACCCTTTCAGGGCACGTATTAATCCCGCCCCCAATAAATCGCCGGACGACTCACCAGCAACCAAGCCAATCTTCATATTCGACAAGCTAGCGGATAATACCGCGTTCGGAAGAACGCAGAGATTCAAGAAGTGGCAGCAATTCTAATTGCTCACTCAAAACTAATTCGATCTGCTCTATCGCCTCAGTCAGCTTGAGACCTTTACGATACAAAAGCCGATAAGCATTTTTGATATTGCGAATTTGATCTGTTGAGAAATCTCGACGCTTCAATCCTTCGCTATTAATACCTTTCGGAACGGCTGGCTGACCGGAAACAAGTGTATATGCAGGCACATCACGATTAATCACGGTATACATGCCCACGAATACATGTGCACCAATCTTGCAGAACTGATGGATACCAGAGTGGCCGCCGCATATTACCCAATAACCTAAATGCACATGTCCGGCGAGTGTTGCGCCATTGGCCATGATTATTTGATTTCCTACTACGCAATCATGAGCAATATGGCAATACGCCATAATCCAATTATCATCACCAATAATCGTATTACCGTCATCCTGGATGGTGCCACGACTAATAGTACAATATTCACGAATCGTATTACGGTTACCTATAGTCAATCGCGTCGGCTCATTTGCATATTTCTTATCTTGTGGATCATCTCCAATCGACGCAAATTGATAAATATGATTATTTCTACCTATCTTGGTTGGACCTTTCACGACAACATGACTTTCAATTCGAGTGCCACCGCCAATATCAACATGATCGCCAATAATGGTAAAAGGTCCAATCTCAACATCGTCCGCTATCGTCGCTGAATCAGAAATTACGGCTGTAGGGTGAATCATTATTCCAGTTTCTTAACTCGTTCAATTAAGTTGCCAAGACGGCGAAAGCGAGCAACCTTCTTCGCCCATTTACCCGATAATTCCGCTGGAAAGCTTCCCGAGTATGTGCCTGGTGTTGTTACATTCTTCGTTAATACTGCACGAGACAATAAAATAACATCATCACATATACTCAGATGACCAACCGCTCCAGAGCGCCCCCCAAACAAACAGCGATCACCTATCTTTGTGCTCCCCGCTATCGTCGTTGCAGATGCGATCGCGGTATGCTCGCCAACATGAACATTGTGCGCGATCATACATAGATTATCGATGCGGGCACCATTTTTAATTACAGTGTCACCAATGGTTCCACAGTCAACCGTTGTATTCGAGCCAATCTCGACGTCATTACCAATACTAACGCCACCTAGCTGTGGAACCTTAACCCAACCTTCAGCTGCCATGACATTTCCAAAGCCATCAGAACCAATTACAACACCGGGATGAAATAAACCGCGATCGCCGATTTTCACCCGCTTTACCAAATTCACATTTGCAACCAAGCGGCAGTTGTCGCCCACACGACAGTCAGGACCAATAATAGTACCTGGACCTATAAAGGTATTTTCGCCAATTGTCGTTCTTTCACCGATGACTACATTTGCCGCAATATATGCACTCGAAGCGACACTTGCCGATAATTCAACTATCGCAGTATCGTGAACACCTGGCTCAAACGCTGCTTCGGGACAAACTAATGCCGCCATAAGAGCATACGTAGCATATGGATTGTCAGTGACAAATGCTGCGACAGGACATGCGTCTACATCCTCAACACGTAATACAACAGCAGCTGCCTTCGTCAAAGGTAGCTGTTTGGTATAAGCTGAATTAGCAAGAAAGGTTAACGACTGGGGTGTTGCTCTATCTAAAGTTGCAACATCACTAACGAGAACATCAGGATCCCCGATTAGCTCGCAACCTATACTTATTGCAAGTTCTCCAAGACTGACCGGCATACTAGTCGTCTAGCGTCCGCTTACTGCGAAGAGGCTTCGTATTTAGCGATGATCGCGTTGAGTACATCTTCAGTAATATTGACCGCAGCACTAACGTATAACGTTCCTTCACCAACAACAAGATCGAAACCCTGCGCCTCTGAATAGTCCTGAATTTCTTTCACCAAAGAACGTTGCAATTCAGCGAACTCTTCATTTTGCCGAAGATTAGCATCTTCCTGAAACTCAGTTTGCAATCGCTCATAATCGCGAACTAGATCGCGCTGCTCTTTATCAGCATTACGACGCTCTGTTTCACCCATAACAGCTAAATCTTTCTGAAGTTTCTCTCGAAGATCTGTTATTTCTTTTTGTTTCGCAAGAAGGTCACGTTCAAGCGGTGCAAACTCTTCACTCAGTGCATCCATTACTGCCTTGGTCTGCGGCGAACGTTCAAAAATAACCTGCACGTTAACTACGCCAATCTTCGTGTGCTGGTGCTGCTGAGCCGATGCCGGCAATATAACCGCAACGACCAATGCAACGCTTAGTGCTACTTTTATTAACTGCTTATTCATAGAAATCATGTACCTCATTCCCTTAAAACGCTTGCCCAACGGAAAACTGGAATTTTTCCAGATAATCTCCGTAATATCTATCATTGCCATTGAAACTATTAAGCGGATATGCCCAGCTAAATCGGAAAAGCCCCATTGGCGCAAGCCACTGTACGGCTATACCAACAGATCTTTTTAAATTCTTAAAAGCTGGTTTATATTCGATCGGTGATCCCAACTTATCCGTAAACCTGACCTCTCCAGTATTAAATACATTTCCGAAATCATAAAAAAAGCTGGCCCGTGCTGAGCTCGCAAATTTATCCGGCAAGGGGATTATAAGCTCTGCTTGGCCAGCAACCAACATATTGCCACCATAAGGCCGTCCGCGGCTGTCACGAGGCCCCATCCAAGACTCCTTGAAACCACGCACAGACTGCGGTCCACCGCCATAGAACTGCTTATATGGTGGAGTAGCAGTTGTATCTCCCATAGCTTGAGTAACACCGGTTTCTGCGTTCAGTCGAATAATCCATTGCTCTGAAATCGGTATATATTTAGTAAATTTATATTGCGCTTGAAAGTATTCAACACTACTGCCAGGAACTGCCGTGGTTAGAAATAATTCCTGGCGCGTACCACGCGTTGCAAATAATGAACGATTACGACTATCGAATTGCCAACTGAGCACCAGCTCAAAGGTATCAAATTCCGTACCAGAGAATCTATATCGACCCAGATCCTTAGTAAATTTATTGCCATTGTTGGCCACCCAATCTCGAGCTTGCGTCGTACTGTTAGATGAGGCCAGCATTTCAGAGCGTTGATATCCCAAACCAAATGAAAGGCGCTGATAATCGGTGATTGGATAGCTGTAGTCTAAGCTGGCCCCACTCGCTGTAGTTGAAAAGTCAGAAGCTGCGGATGAGAACTGCGTGATATCCCGATGATGTATACTCATAGTCCGAGATACTCCGTCCATCGTCCGATAAGGATCCGTATACGAAAGACTGTAGAGCTTTTGCCAGCGACCCGAATTTAATTGCAATTCAGCTCTGTTACCAGACCCTAGAAAGTTTGAATGAACAACACTGCCATTCAGTAAAAGTTTTTGTAAACCAGAATAACCAACGCCTACAGAAAACTGGCCTGGCATTCGATAATCAAGATCAATGTCAATGTCGACTAGATCCGCGCTACCTGGAACCGGCGAGGTATTATAATCGACGCCCGGCTCTATAAACGGTAGGCGCTCCAGCAAAACCTTCGAGCGATCCATGCTGGCATTCGACAAATAAGCGCCCTCCATTTGGCGTAATTCGCGACGTAGGACTTCATCGTCAACCTCTGTTATTCCATTGAAATTGATATTCCTTACATATACTCGGCTCTGCGCGTCCACGTAGAACGTTATCGACGCTTCTTTAGTCTCATGATTCAACTCAGGGACAGGCTCAATCTCAGCATTGGCGTAACCAGTGGCTCCCAGTAAAAACTTCATTAAATCCGCTGAAGCTGTCAGTAAGGCCTGGTTGAAGACCGATTGTGGCTGCACGAGGATCTGAGCACGAAGATAATTTTCCGGAACAACCAACTCTCCAACTAGTTGAACTTCAGAAATTTTGTAAATATCACCCTCATGAACATTGATAGTTACAAAGATCTCTTTCTTGTTTGGCGATATTGTAACTTGAGTTGAATCGACGCGAAAATCAGCATACCCACGATCCATATAAAAAGATCGCAATACTTCGAGATCGCCTTCTAATGCCTCTTTTGAATACCTATCATCCTGGCGAATCCAGGATAACCAGTCACCAGTATTAAGCTCAAATTCGGAGCGAATATCTTCTTCATCAAAAGAATCATTCCCAACAATATTAACTTGCCGAATTTTTGCCCTTTGACCCTCCGTTATATCGATCTCGATTTGTACTGTATTATTTGGTCTATCTGTTATTGTTGTATCAATCTTGACACCATACTTACCGCCATCATAATATTTTTCGCGAAGAAACATATCAACATTGTCAAGTACAGCACGATCAAACGTACGACCTGCTATCAACCCAACACCGCGAAGCGACTCCATTAAGTCTTCTTCCTTGATATCTTTATTGCCTTCAATACTGAAACTTTCGATCGATGGGCGTTCCTTCACTACGATAACCAGAGTATTACCTTCGCGCCTTAATTCAATATCGTCAAACAAATCTTGTTCATATATGGCCCGAATCGCCTCACTTATTCTTGTACTATCGAGAGTATCGCCGACGTTTATCGGCAAATAGTTAAATACAGTGCCTTCAGAAATACGCTGCAATCCCTCCACTCGCATGTCTTTGACAACGAATTTTTCAGCCGCTATTGACATAAACGGCAGTGCAACCAATATGGCGAAAAGAGTTTTTCTCATCTTCAATATGTTCCGTTTAAATCAATTACTCAAAAATTAAGTCAGCTAAGTATTCCCGAGATATCATTGTAAAAGGCAAAGCTCATTAACATTAGTAAAGCGAGTATGCCTGCTTGTTGCCCAATAATCTGTGCTCGTTCTGTCATTGGACTACCTTTGAAGCCTTCAATCAGCTGATAAATAATCTGACCGCCATCGAGAACTGGGATAGGCAATAAATTCAGCACGCCAAGACTAATACTAATAATTGCCATAATACCAACAAAATAACGCCAACCACGTTCTGCAGACTCGCCTGCGATTTGTGCTATTTTGATTGGACCACTTATATTTTTAATTGAAACATCGCCGGTCAACATTCCGCCCAACATATTGATTGTAAATATTGTTGAAGTCCATGTTCGATTTATCGCGGAATTCAAAGACTCGAGAAGGGTATAGTCGACTCGCTGATAGAAATCCTCTCCACCCTCATTGCTCCAGCCCACCCCCAAGTAGCCTTGAGATTTATCGTTTATAATGCGCTCGCCGATTTGAACGTCAACTACACCAGGCCGCTCTTCTCGAATAAATTCAACAATAACCT
>JAQWOA010000028.1 GCA_029246105.1 Woeseiaceae bacterium
ATTTGATCCGCGATCTCGATAACCGCGAATGCCATTACTAATCCTGCATCATCAGTAAGGCTGACATGGCCTTTGCCAATACCAAGCTCATTACACACTTTCTTTCCACGTTCTGACCAGATAATCAATGGTCTACCCAATTCATTACTGGTGATGCCGACATCTCGTAACCAGACACCATTAGCAAAACCGGTACCCATTGCCTTTACAGTCGCCTCCTTACCTGCAAATCGCATGGCAAGAAATCGTGCGGGATTTTTGGTTTTCTCAAATAAAACCATCTCTTCTGGCATAAGAATACGATCAGCTAAGTGCTGGCCAAATCTCTCCCATGAGGATTTCATCCTAGACATCTCCACAATGTCAGTGCCAACGCCAAAAATCATTATCTTGTCATCCTGAACGTGCCTCGGTCATCAAGTATTTCATTTCATTAACAGCAATCGCTAATCCATCGAAAACTGCACGTGAAATGATTGAGTGCCCAATATTCAATTCAACAATTTCGGGAATCTGTGCTACAGCTTCGACATTTTTGTAATGAAGGCCATGACCAGCATTAATAACTAGCCCGAGCTCATTTCCATATCGAGCTGCATCAATAATACGCTGCAGTTCTAATAACTGCGCTTCTCCCTCCATGTTTGCATAAGCACCTGTATGCAACTCGATGACCGGCGCTCCCGCCGACGCAGCAGCAGCAATCTGAAGTCGATCTGGATCTATAAATAGCGAAGCACGAATATCCATCTCTGCCAGACGATTGCAGGCTGATGTTACCTTCTTCAGCTGCCCTGAAACATCAAGACCACCTTCAGTTGTAAGTTCCTGTCGCTTTTCTGGAACCAAACAGACATCTGATGGTTTGATCCACTTCGCAATTTCTAGCATTTCGTCCGTCACGGCCATTTCGAGGTTCATGTGGGTATGCATGACTTCTTTAATCGCCATTAGATCAGCGTCCTGAATATGACGCCGGTCTTCGCGAAGATGAACCGTTATACTATCCGCTCCAGCTTTTTCAGCGATCACCACAGCATCAGCGGGCCGTGGATAAGTTATTCCTCTTGCCTGCCGGAGAGTAGCGACATGATCAATATTAATACCAAGTAATAGTTGTTTTTTGTCGTCCATTTCAATCTCTAGGATTCTTTGGTGGCACAATTCTACCGCGATGCATTTCCATCAGCACCTTTCTACTCTTCAACTCTTTACCCCCAAGATGAAAGCCAATAATTTCTCTTAATAATCGGTTTGCTGCTCGCAAAACTTCCCTATCTTCAAAATGCTGCTTAGCAATACCTATAAGTATAGGGCCACTGAATACTAAAGCGCCCTCAGTTCGATCGACCGCGACCAGCCCCTGCTCCATCTGATATTGATAATAAAGCTCGCTATTAAGTGATTGTGTGCTACCAAACTCATGATCTAAATTGACGGCATAACCAAGTAACCGCAGGAACTCTAGCTCAAATGATCGAAGATTCGCAGCGATGCTGGAAGTCCCTATCAAAGCATTCATAACTCTTTCATATAATGCAAAAATTTCTGGCTGTGGATCGTAACGATGTAGAAAATGTAGTAACAGCTCATTGATATAAAACGCTGAAAAAATCGCATTATCGAATATTCCAATAGGTGGCCCGATAGCTTCTGCAGCTGTCAATGTTCCAAGGTCTGATCTTGATATCCATGAAATCTGAAGAGGTAAAAAGGGCCGCAGGATACCTGCGAAGCGCGATTTATTACCTCGGCTACCACGAGCGACAACTGCTATTTTACCGTGGTCACGGGTTACAATATCAAGAATCTGACTGGTGTTACGAAAGGGTCGATGATGCAGAATATAGCCAGGTTGCTGATTCACCCGACGCGCCGATGTCATAACGCACGCACAGCTAAGGCGCCTCGTAACCTAGACTCATCAAGTCTTGCTCATTATCAGCCCAGTTTGATTTGACTTTAACCCATAGTTCTAAATGTACAGGCTGACTGAACTGTTTAGAAATCTCCAGTCGCGCCGCCCGACCTACTTTCTTTAAAAGACCGCCATCTTTACCAATAGCAATTCCTTTTTGGCTATCGCACTCAACCCATACAATCGCGTTAATCGCCAGTCCACTATCTTCCTGTATTAGCTGCTCAATCTGAACTGTCAACCCATAGGGTACTTCTTGATGTAGCATCAATGTAAGTTTTTCGCGAATAATTTCTGATATATGAAATTCATCATTGCGGTTAGTTTTCATATCCTCAGGAAACAATGGTGGAGATTCAGGGAGAAATCCTGGAATCATTTGGAGAACAAGATCCAAATTATCCTTTTTAATCGCAGAAATAGGCACGATCTCAGCAAAATTAAGGCGCGTTGACATCAGCGCTAAGGTATCTAGCAATTTCTCTTTTGGATGTATCTTGTCAATTTTATTTATTAACGAAATGATGGGCGCACCACAAGACTTCAATCGCAGAAGAACATCATCATCCTCATCAGTCCATTGTGAGGCATCACTAACAAATAAAATCAAATCAGCATCAGCGAGTGCATTTGCCGCGGTGCGGTTCATCATGCGATTGATCGCTTTGCTAGATCTTCGATGCAATCCCGGTGTATCGATGAAAATAATTTGTTGCTTCGCCTCTGTCAGCACTGCAAGAATGCGGTGCCGTGTCGTTTGAGGTTTGGCGGTTACGATGCTGACCTTGTGGTCCATTACGGCATTTATAAACGTCGATTTACCAACGTTAGGCCTTCCAATTACTGCCAACATTCCACAACGATAATCAGTAGGGACATCCATTATTTTTGCTCTATCAATAATTCAGTCATCTTTTGAGCTGCTTTTTGTTCAGCTTTACGTCGCGTCGTTGATTCACCATGAGTAGAGACCTGTCTGTCAGTTACCATGCAAGTCACTATAAAACGTTGTTCATGATCCTTGCCGGAAACATTAGTTAACTCGTAATTCGGCAGCGCCATTTTTCGTTCTTGCAACCATTCCTGTAATCGTGTTTTTGAATCTTTGAGATCAACAACATTGGGAAGCTTAAGAAAGCGGTCAGCATATGCACGATTTATTAAATCTTTAGCGGCCTCAAATCCCTGATCTAAAAATACAGCACCGAAGATTGCCTCAAGTGAATCAGCTAGTATTGAATCACGTCGATTTCCACCTGTCTTAAGCTCGCCAATGCCAAGAATGAGGTGTTCACCCAGACCAATCTCAATGGCAAGCGCTGCTAATGTTTCATCTTTTACAAGCGAAGCACGAAGTCTGCTCAGGTCACCTTCCGATGCATTTGGTCTCACCTTGTAGACAATTTCTGATGCTATAAAATCTAATACAGCATCACCCAAAAACTCAAGGCGCTCATTATTTTTATTCGATGCACTTCTATGAGTTAGAGCTCGCTTAAATAGATCAACGTCTTGAAATTGATATTGCAGCGTTTTTTCAAGCCAGACTTGGGCCTTATTCAATGGATTCGACCTTCCTATCATTAAATTTAATATACATGACCGCAACTCCAAATGAATGCATTAAACTGAACAATATCAAAAGCAGCTGTATCTCAATTTTAAATTTAGAAGCATATTTTTATCCTAAGGTTACTCAATCTTAATGCCAATACGCTTCCAATCAGGCATTTCCCAGGGTGCAAAATGCATCCATACGCGCACAGCCTCGCCAACTAAGTATTTTTCGGATACAGAGCCAATGTAACGGCTATCCTTGCTTCTATCTCTGTTGTCACCCATAAAAAAGTAATGGCCTTCAGGAACAATATAAGTGCCTTCTCGTTGCGAACGAACTGGGTCGTGAATTAAGGTTTGATGAATACGCCCATCCAGGTCTTCAACATAAACAGATGTACGCTCAAAAATTTCACCTGTTACGCCAAGATCCATCAATTTACCGTTAATGGTCAATCGTTGACGTTCGAATAAAATCTCATCACCAGGCAAGCCAATCACACGCTTTATATAGTTGATGCTCGGATTTGACGGCAATCGAAATACTACTACATCACCACGCTTAGGCTGACCTGTCTCAATAATCTTCGTTTCGATAACTGGTAGTCGCAGTCCATAACTATATTTTTTGACAAAAATAAAGTCACCAACAATTAAAGTCGGCTTCATTGATCCTGAAGGAATACGAAATGGTTCAAAAATAAACGAGCGAATAAATAAGACAAGAAATAAAACTGGAAAAAACGAACGCGAATACTCTACTGCTACCGCTTTTGCACTCGGCGCTGAGCGTTTATCCTGATCAGCAGTTTTCCAAAATAAAACATCCATAATTACGATAATGCCTGAGACCATAGTTAATAATGTCAAAATCAGTGCAAGATGATTACTCAAAATATAAACTCACTTATTAGTTCGCAGAACGGCTAGAAACGCTTCTTGTGGAATTTCAACAGAGCCAATTTGCTTCATTCGTTTCTTGCCAGCTTTTTGTTTCTCAAGCAATTTTCGTTTCCTTGAAATATCACCACCATAACATTTAGCAGTAACATTTTTCCGTAGCGCCTTTACATTACTGCGAGCAACAATCTGGCTACCAATCGCTGCCTGTATAGCCACATCGAACATCTGCCTTGGGATAAGCTCTCGCATCTTCTCCACCAGATCACGACCACGCCCACGAACATTTTCCTTATGAATAATGACGGATAAGGCGTCGACTCGCTCATTATTTAGTAGTACGTCAAGCCTGACTAAATTTGCAACCTGAAAACGACTGAAATGATAATCGAATGACGCAAAACCACGACTTATAGATTTTAACTTATCGAAGAAATCTAATACTACCTCAGCTAAAGGTATCTCATACTCGATTGATACTTGCCCACCCATATACCGCATCTGTTTTTGAATGCCACGTTTGTCAATACATAACTTAATTACAGCACCTACATACTTCTCTGGTACAAGAATATTTGCAGAAATAATCGGCTCACGTAACTCCGAAATTTCATTTATAGATGGCAACCTGGATGGATTATCGACTTGTAATATTTCACCGGTACTAGTTTCCACTTCAAATATAACTGTTGGAGCTGTGGTGATTAATTCAAGATTATATTCACGCTCCAAACGTTCCTGAACAATCTCCATGTGCAACATACCGAGAAATCCTCAGCGAAACCCAAATCCTAGTGCCATCGAGGATTCTGGCTCAAAATGCAATGCAGCATCATTAAGTCGAAGCTTCTGGAGGGCTTCACGAAAACTCTCATAATCATCTGAACTAATTGGAAATAATCCAGCAAACACGCGCGGCTGGACTTGTTTAAAGCCGGGCAATTCATTCACACATGGCTTATGAGTCGCGGTCAAAGTGTCGCCAACTGGCGCTCCATAAATATCCTTTATCCCAGCGATTACAAAGCCGACTTCTCCAGCCTTTAGATGGTCACGGTCCTCCATTTTAGGCGTAAAAACGCCAACTCGATCTACACCATAACTAGTGCCTGTTGACATAACGGTTACCTTGCTGCGTTTTTTAAGGGTTCCGTTAACCACACGCACTAGCGAAACAACACCAACATAATTATCAAACCAAGAATCAATAATAAGGGCTTGTAGCTCACTTTCAGGATCACCTTCAGGTGGTGGAATAATTTCAATAATCTGTTCAAGTAATTCAGAAATCCCAACACCAGTCTTCGCGCTCACATGGATGGCATCCTGAGCATCAATACCGATGATGTCTTCAATTTCTTTAATAACTTTCTCCGGCTCAGCTGCCGGTAGATCAATCTTATTAAGAACTGGCATTACCTCTAGACCCTGATCAATTGCTGTTATGCAATTAGCAACGCTCTGTGCCTCCACGCCTTGTGCAGCATCAACGACTAGCAAGGCGCCTTCACAGGCAGCTAGAGAACGCGATACTTCATAAGAAAAATCGACATGTCCTGGCGTATCAATGAAATTAAGATGATAAATTTCACCGGACGCACTAGTGTAATTTAACGAGACACTTTGCGCTTTGATTGTAATGCCACGCTCTCTCTCAAGATCCATTGAGTCAAGAACCTGCTCTTCCATCTCGCGATCAGACAATCCGCCACAGTAATGGATAAAGCGGTCCGCAATCGTTGATTTTCCATGGTCGATATGAGCGATGATTGAAAAATTTCGAATATACTTCATGATTGATAGAGTGTTTCAGGCGCAAGACCGATTAAGTTATAAATTATACCGATTTCGAATCTCCGCAAGCAGCGAGTATTATTTATCAATTTGAGCAGTTCTAGCTAGAAATTTTTGAACGGAGCTGAGATTGAGTGGATATTCACTTATAACTTGACCGTCGCATTCAACGACAGGCACCCGAATATCGTATTTCTCGCGCCAATCATCTCGTGAATCAATGCAGCGAATCTCGAGCTTTGCCTTTCCATGAATTAATGGCATCAACTCTTCCAGCATAACCTCGCAAAGATGGCAGCCAGTACGAGTATAATAATGAAAGATATGCACCTTATCTACCGGCTATGGCGGATAGTTGTTGAGGATGTATTTAATGATAAGGGATTTGGACTCCTCGTCAGGTATTTGTTGCTGTAAAAGACAACCATTTAGTTCCGGGTCTGATAGTGCCAAAAATCTCTGAAAAGCAACCTTTTCATCATCTGTAGCAACTGGATAACGGTTTTCAAGGTAACGCAATAATAACTCATCGAGTTCACGCATACCTCGCCGACACTGCCAACGTAAATGTGATTGGCCACTCAATTCTTACGCTCGACCATCATCCTTTTTGTCTCAGCGATCGCTTTCGCTGGATTCAAGCCCTTAGGACAAGCTTGAGTACAATTCATAATGGTATGACAACGATAAAGTTTAAAAGGATCTTCAAGCTCATCAAGCCGTTCACGGGTAGAGTCATCTCGACTATCAACTAGCCAACGATACGAAGCCAGTAACGCTGCCGGACCAAGATAACGATCACTGTTCCACCAATAGCTTGGACAGCTCGTCGAACAACACGCGCATAAAATACAAGCTGCCGGCTCATCGATGAGCTCCTGTTCCTCTTTGCTTTGCAGGCGCTCTTGGTCTCGCGGCGGTGGTGTTCGTGACTGTAGCCAAGGCTTGATTGATGCATACTGTGCATAGAAATTAGTCAGATCGGCTACAAGGTCCTTAATCACTGGCATATGCGGTAATGGGTAGATTTTTACGTCAGCCTCAAACTCATCATTTGCACGAGTACAGGCCAATGTATTTCCACCATCAATATTCATCGCACACGACCCACAAATACCTTCACGACAGGATCGCCTGAATGTCAGCGTCGGATCAATTTCGCTCTTTATCTTGATAAGGGCGTCGAGAACCATTGGTCCGCAATTATCCATATCAATTTCATAGGTATCGATGCGTGGATTATCATCACTGGATGGATCGTATCGATAAACCGCAAACTTTCGAACATTAACGACATCATTAGCCGCCGGAAAATGTTTTCCCTTCGAAATTCGTGAATTTTTTGGAAGTCTAAAATCAGCCACTATTAATAATCCTAGTAAACGCGAGCTTTTGGTTCAACATATGCCACTTCATCAGTCAACGTTTTTTCATGCACCGGGCGATAATCAAACGAAACCTTGCCGCTAGAGTCGATCCAGGAGAGCGTGTGTTTCATCCAGTTGGCGTCATCTCGATCTGGGAAGTCTTCACGTGCATGCGCTCCACGACTTTCTAATCGATTCGCAGCTGATTCCATCGTCGCTGATGCATTAAGCAACAAGTTTTCAAGTTCCATGGTTTCGACAAGATCTGTATTCCAAATCAACGAGCGATCGGATACTTTAACATCTGCAAAACTCGCAAACGTTTCACGCAGCAATTCAACACCTTTTTCTAATGATTCACCAGTTCGAAATACAGCTGCATAACTTTGCATAACTTTCTGCATTTCCAAGCGAATTTCGGCCGTTGAGCGACTACCATCTGCATATCGAAGTTTATCAATCCTGGCGACACTATTTTGGCCTGCATCAACAGCAAAGTCTGCATGGGGTGAACCTATAGTCATCTCTTCTACGCAGAATCTTGCCGCTGCGCGCCCAAAGATAACTAAATCCAGTAGTGAATTTGAACCAAGGCGATTAGCTCCATGGACTGACACGCAAGCCGCTTCTCCAACTGCCATCAAACCAGGAACAATAGATTCCGGATCATCACCTACTTTGGTAACAACCTGACCAGAATAGTTTGTTGGTATGCCGCCCATGTTGTAATGAACTGTCGGTAATACTGGTATAGGTTCTTTCGTAACATCTACATTGGCAAAAACGCGAGCTGTCTCTGCTATCCCAGGCAAGCGCTCTTCAATGATATCGGGACCGAGATGTTCAAGGTGCAGATGAATATGATCAGACTCATCACCAACACCACGCCCTTCATTGATCTCAATCGTCATCGAGCGACTGACTACATCCCTAGATGCTAAATCCTTAGCATTAGGTGCATACCGCTCCATGAATCGTTCTCCTTCGGAATTAGTTAAATAACCACC
>JAQWOA010000038.1 GCA_029246105.1 Woeseiaceae bacterium
TCTGGATATAGACATAAAATTTGCTGGGCTGGCAGCAGATTGGATAGATGCTGATCAGGATGCAGGACTTCCATATGGTGCGGAAGACTCAATATATACAGGATTTTTTCCACCATATCGGGCATATAATAGACCATTGACTAATATTACTGAGCTATCCTCCCTTGAGGGTATGGATAAACTTATTTTTAATCGACTTTTGCCACATGTAACCGCTCTGCCCGGGCGTACAACTATCAATGTCAACACTGCAACACCCGCAGTATTAATGTCTCTAAGTGCAAGTATGGATGAAAGCACTATTGAGGGCTTACTGTCATTACGGGAGGAAGTGGGATTTACTGACATAGAATCCACATTTAGCACACTTGTGGATAATAAAGTGATTTTTAGTCTTCTTGCAGAATCAAGTGAATATTTTCAACTGAAGGCTATTGTGCAGATTGATACCGTTGTTGTAACTTACTTTAGTGTGTTGCTACGCACGCCAAATGGCGGCCCAGTAACTACTATTCTTCGTAGCCTTGGAACCATATAAGCATGCTTGAATTTCTAGTTATTCGACTTTTGCATAACTCGTCCGCTGAATGGATTTTGGTTGATAGTGCCGGCAGCCAGTTAAGTGCGCCTGCTAAAGGTGCGTTAACAGAAGCTGCTGTTGCAGCCGGAAATCGCCCTGTGATTGTATTAGTACCGGCTACTGATGTTTTATTGTCCAGCGTGCATATTCCATCACGCTCACACTCAAAAATCCGGAATGCTTTGCCTTTTGCATTAGAAGAGAATCTCGCAGATGACATAGAGAATCTTCATTTCGCAATTGGTGCACGAAAAGGAAATGAGCCCCTACCAGTTGCAGTTGTATCAAATGAGAAGATGTTAAGTTGGTTGAGGGACCTGAATATTGCAGGAATTGAGCCTTTTATTGTCACCGCAGAAAATCATGGGCTGTCGAAGATTCCTGGCACGATGTCATTGTTGATAGATGGTAAAACTGTTTTATTTAATGATGGCAGGAACGTAGATATTGCTTTACAGAATATGAAGCCCAGTGAAGCCCTTGTTGCGGCTGGTCATTTAGGTGAATCAGATGATGAAATTGAAGGTATTTCGAGGCACTTATTTGTATTTTGCTTGGCCTCTGAAAATGAAGAACTGTCACATGAATGGCTTGCATTGCGAAATGAACTAAATAGTGTTGATGTTAATATTTTACCAGATGGAGTGCTACCTAAGCTGGCAGTTACCGTTGCTGCTGGCCATGGAATCAATCTTCTGCAAGGAGCATATGGAAAGAAGACTGAATACAGCTCAATGCTCCGTCCATGGAAAACTACTGCAATACTATTACTCGGTTTGGCGATAGTCGGCTTAATGTCAAAAGCTGTAACATACAATGAATTAAGTCAATATAAGACTGAGTTAAAAACGCAATTTGTTAATGAATATCGCCAAATTAGACCAAATGATGAACGTGAAATTATTGATCCAGTTGCAACAGTTAACTCCTTGCGTCAAGGCAATAATACATCTCAAAAGCCACAAATTTTTCTACCTATATTGCATGTACTAGGTACTAGCATTGCAACGCATCCTGATGTGAAGATTGAAGTTATTAGTTACAGGGCAGAAGTTATTAATTTACGACTTACTGTTCCTGATATCACGACACTCGATAGCATTCAAAAAGCTATTATTGCATCTGGTCAATTTAAGGCATCTATTCAATCAACAGATCAAATCGCTGATAAAATTAATAGTCGTATGCAGATCAAGGCGATTGAATCATGAAGGATTGGTTTGATTCTCTTGATCGGAGAGAGCGTATATTTGTTTTTGTCGGTGCAATTATCGTCGGAATCTCATTAATCTATGTTCTTGCTTGGGCACCGTTCGATAGGCAACACAAAGAACTTGAAATCGAAGTGATAAGTTTGGAGCGATCAATTTTAAGCCTGCGTCCCATTCGCTCGATGATTAAGGATGGTGTTTTATCTAAATCAATTTCAATTACACAAAATCAACAATCGCCAATCATTATTATTGATCAAACCTTGCGAGGTCGCGGGCTTGATCGTTATAGAAAGCGCAGTCAACCGTCAGGAGAAAATGGAATTAGAGTTGAATTTGAGAGCGTTTCTTTTGATGAGTTGATTATTTGGCTTGGTGATTTAGGTGAGCAATATGCCATGTATGTTCAAAGCGGAAGCTTTTCGACCAGCTCACAAACGGCGCCAGGGCGAGTAAATGCTTCATTAACATTGGAGCGGACTCCTTGATTCGTTCGAAAGGTCTTCTGATAGCTGTCGGAGTTATCTCGTTAATCGTTGGTCTGATCCTTAACCTCCCTGCCCGGGTTGCAATTCACTGGATGGCTCCATCTGAGATTGCAATCGGAGGAATTGAAGGAACTGTCTGGAATGGCTCCGCGAGAGAGCTATTAGTACGCGGAATATACTTACGAGAAGTGAATTGGAGCCTTAGCACAATGCAGGCGCTGGTTGGCAAATTTACTTATGACGTTGAAGCTAATCCCATATCCGGTTTTTTTGAATCTGAACTTCAAATTAAATCGAATGGAGAAATAGTAATGTCAGAACTGCGTGCTACCTTACCTGTGAGCCTACTCTCTAGCGCAATTGGTATCAACGAACTACAAGGACAATCAAATCTCATATTCGATCGACTTGAATTAGTAAATGGTTTCCCGATTGTGGCAGATGGAACAGTTAATATAATTGATTTGGTAATACCGTTAGTTGGTCGTGATTTACTTGGCGACTACGAAATAGAGTTCTTCACTCAAAGTAATAGCGTTTCAGCTAGCGTAATTGATAACAATGGATTGATAGACTTTGCCGGCAGTTTACAGATACGTAATGATAGGTCGTTCGAATTTATAGGCCTGATTATTCCGGGGCCAGAAACGCCGGCAGCAATTCGTCGACAATTGCAATTCTTGCCACCGGCAAATGATAAAGGTCAACAAGAGCTAAGGCTTGAGGGGATTCTCTAAATAGAGACTTCTACAAACTCCTTAAGCAAAGGAAAATAAAGGGCGCACTTAATGTTTTCACCAGACCATTCTGAATAAATTGATGCATAGCGCTCTAATTGAGGTTTATATCGGTCGTGCTCAACCTGTAAGAATTCAGTGAGATTACCCCCTTCATGTGAGCTGGTTTTATAATCGATAATCCAGTGCATCCCAGATTCATCAATAAGGATTCGATCAATAATTACCGCTTCTATTTTATTGTTATTGATGCCGCTTAGTGCTAGTTCAGCGTGACCGTTGCCATTTAATATCCAACGGCCTTTTTCATCATTCAGCATTGAATTAATAGCGCACTCAACTCGGGCAACGATAGGCCCCGCTGTTGCATTACTAATACCCATTTCTTGTAGCCAACGCTTAGTATTGACATGGATCTTCTTTTGATCCAACTTATTTATCGAAACTTCGCCATCTGCCAGAAGTTTTAGCCATCTGTGTACCAGTATTCCCGCAATTCGAGCATCATTGCCGACCCAATAAAAATTATTTTCATTATCAGTTGGAACATTTTTGTAATCTGGGTCTATCCCAAAAAGCTGATCAGTATTAGGCAAAATCCATGGGGTATCAAAACGTCTTAGTTTTGGAGTCATCCAAATCAAATGATCTTCCTCAGATACAACAACCGGTTTATCTTCGAATTGTCGGGCAAACTCCTCCTTGACTGCTGGCCAGAGTAAATGCAGTAAACTATCGTTTCTCGCAGGCTTAAAATTATCCCCATTATTTGTGACTGATACATTCCCCATCAGATGTAATGACTTCTTGGCGCGGGTACAGGCAACATATAGTAATCGCGCTTGTTCATTGGTATCTTTTTCAGTTTTAACAAGTTCAATGTAGTTATGGATTGGGTCGTTATCAATTTCTGCGCGCGCTCCAATAGGACTGATTACCTTTTTTTCTGCACCACTATGCGATGGCACATCAAACCAGGACAGTACACGCCTATCATTCTTACCTGCTCGTCGACCAAGGCCATATAGTAATACATGATCGAATTCCAGCCCCTTAGCGCGATGCATCGTCATAATTTGCAAGCGACCACTATCGTTATTAGACACTCTTTCAAGATCTAAAATAGATTCAAGTTCACCAACATCATTCAATGTTCCGGCTCGTTCAAGTGAAGAAAGTACATTAAAATAGCGATAAACATTATCTACTGAGTATCTGTCTTTTAACGCACCAGGTCCGCCGAGTAAAAACCAGATTCGCTCAATCAAATCGCGTAAACTTTGTGAACATCGTGGAGAAACTAGTAATTGTAAATGTACCTTCGATCTTTCAATCGCCGCTCGCCCTTCTGCAGAGAGAAAGCTGAGTCGTGCTTCGTCATTTAGCAGTTCCCAAACTGTACTATGTCGATCATTTCGAACCAGCGAATGCAAATCTTTCCAATGTAATCCTATCCATGGTGCACGTAGCAATCCCAGCCAAGCAATTCTATCACCTTGATGAACGGCGGCTCGCGTCAGTGAAAGCACATCAATGATTTCTGGCAAATCTGTCAAACGATCAATTTCTATTGCTCTATATGGGATATTAAATGCACGAAGTTTGGTCAATAATTGTGGAAGCTGAGTTCGACTACGCACCAACACCGCTATATCGTCATCAGGATTATTATCGAGAATATCTGCAATTACGTGACAACCATTAGCAGCTTCAACGTCATTTTCAGCGCCAAAAACCGAATGAATAAAATATTCACCTTGTTCTGATAGGTGGTCAGCTGATACTGCCTCTGCATAAGATACTGCACTCTTAAGAGGGTCATCATTTGGAGCAAGAATATTGGGAAATACCAAATTAAACCAATCAACCAAATTTTGACCAGAGCGAAAATTTTGTCTCAGCAATAAAGGTTGTAGTTTTACATTCCCCAATCCATGCTTTTGCATAAGTAAGAATTGGCCTACTTCTGCATTACGAAATCGGTAGATGGACTGCATTGGATCTCCAACACAATATAAAGTTCTTCCATCACCTGGCTCCCAGCCAGCTGTCAGAGTTTCGAGCATTCGATACTGTGCATTTGAAGTGTCCTGCATTTCGTCAACTAGTAAGTGCTTTATTTGATGATCAAGCAGTAATGCAATATCACCAGGATCCTCGGCATTTCCAAGTGCAGCTCCAGCTGCAATACCCTTATTGATATAATCTGAGGCTCCCTGTTCGTTGAACAAGCGATTAAGCTCAGTTACTGCAAGTGGCAGCAAGCGAAAAAGAGCTAATAGTATTTGCCATTGTTCGTTCGTATATTTAGTCGACGGTAGAAATAACGTTCCATGCAAGAGCTTTTCTAATTGATGGTCTGATGCCATCAACTTAAGTAATGAATGAACCTCTTCCTTTTTAGTTTTATTGTTAGCTGGGAAACCTTGTTGTTTATTAACTTTCTTTCGAATAGAACCTTTTTGAGTTAATAGAATTTCAGCTATACCTTGCCAATGATGGACATATTGTGGCTTGGGTTCAGGCAACTCTGAAATTTCAGCAAGATTTTGAATTAGGCTTACTTTATTATCAGAATTGACTATATTTGACCCTGCAAAGGCCAATAATTCTTCAAGACCCTTGTAAGTGATATTGGATAACTGACTTAGTGTTCTCTCAAGATGATCTTTTATGGCGTGTTCGAGACTACTTTCAAAGTGCTTTCTTAGCCGAATGGAGTCTTTATTTGATAAGAGCCCTGCACCAATGAAAGGTAACCATTGATCGCGAGTTTCGAGCATCTGAGCAAGATAAGATACATATAATCGAGTGTTGTTATCGACGTGTCGTAAAATATTTATTGTTGCAGCTTGAAAATCACCTTTCTCAGAAAGCCAATCCAGTGTTGATAAGGCTGCTAACTTATATATACCTTTAAGCTCAGCCCCTACTACTATTCGCGAGTTCGCGCCGGGTAAGGTTAATGGCTGCGCACGAGCGATTGATGCGTTAAGGGCATCAAGTGTTTGAATCCGCATGCGCCAAGGATTATCTAACAAGCTCCAACAGCACGTCTCACTTCTAATTAATGCAAGGCTTGCCAATTCATAAGTTTTGAGTTTATGGGGCTCGGTTGGTATGTCTTTGTTTTTACAGCATTGCAAGGCTCGAAGTACACGTAATTGGATCTCTGCGGCAGCTTTTCGGGTAAATGTTATTGCTATTATTTCTTCTGGGTTATTAACTATTGAAAGTAAGGCTAAGTAACGTTGAATAAGTAGTTCCGTCTTCCCAGAGCCTGCAGGAGCTTGAACAACAAAGGATCGTGAAACATCCAGGGCATCAATACGCGCCTGCTTATCTGCACCTAGAGGTGATTTAATTTCGTTCACGCCGAAGCTCTGTAAAGCGTGTCAGTAAGTTCAAGGGTCGGGCTTTTTGAAGGGGCTGTTCAATATTGGTTCGTACATCACCTGCCGATAATTCCTCACACGCAATAAATATGTCTGATTTGGCTTCTTCCAATAACTTTTCCCAAGAATTAGTATCAGTGTAGCCAGATCCGGCACCATCAAAGCTTATCTCCCTGTTATCAATATTAACAAGCGCTAGGGCAGATACTGGCAAGTTAGAAGCTGCTGCATATACGAAAAGCTGTAAGTCCTGAATAATATTTTGTCTGTTCAGTAAGCGTTTTCTTGAGCCAGTCTTATAATCGAGTATCGCAATATCATCTCCAAGAGCGTCAATTCGATCAAACCTGAGCGGCAATCTTATATGGCCAGATGTAAATTCAAGTTCCCCTTCTACATTAGCTATTTTGAAATAACTACGGGCACTATCTGTGGCGACGAATTGACGTAACAAGTTTGTTACTCGGCTCCTCTCTAGTCTTAATAATTGTTGAAGCACCTGATCAGCATTATTCTCATGTCGAGAGAATGCAAAATCAACTGATGAAGTCAGGCGTCGATCTAGATCTTCGTCTTTCCAATTCCTGATGGTGTCTCGTGAAGGAAGCTCTATATATAATTTATACAATGCATCATGAATCAGATTTCCGCGCATCAACGGCGTTATTCCAACTTCTTGCGGATAAATAACACGCACTCCCATGCGGCCATACAGGAAAGCGGTGATTGGGTCATTGCATTGCCATTGAATGATGCTCGCACCTCCAGCTATTTGCTCACCTTCTCTGACTACAGGAATCAAATCATCAAATTCCTTTAGGTTAGTTAGTCCAGATAGTTCAGCGGCATGTAGTTTTGGAAGGTCAATATCCTCTTGGGCTTCTAAGTCCATCTGTTCCAAGAAGAAACTAGCTACCTGCTCAGAATCATTATGATTACGTGGAAAGCTAACAATTGTAGTTGTGCCTGATGCTATTAGTCTCATCAGCAAACGCTGAGAATGATCCAAAGTTATGTCAGGAGTACAATCAGGCATACCATACTTTTCTTGTAGTCGTCTTGAAATGAGTGGTGAGCTCGTACCAGCTGGCGGCCAGTTGCTTGCTGTTACACCAGCAACCCAGAGTGCATCAAACTCCGCTCCAGATGCCTCAAGTGGTCCAAGCAGTTGTATCTTCGCATTCGTTGACTCTGGCTGAAATATAGTGTCATTTGACATTCTTTCGAGTTGTGAAACTGCCACTGATGGGCTCATCGACGGACTCACTAGACTGAGTCGTGCGAAGTCATTAAGTAATTCAAGCCAACGATTTATTAATTGATAGTCAGCGCTATCTAATGATTCTTGCCTTGACCAATTAAATTGTCTCAAGATATCTGTAAACAATATAGCCCATTGTGCTGACGTTGCCTTTGTTGGCAGCTCTCGTCGTGACTTGCTGAATTCAGAAAGCATTGCTAGCCATGCTTTGCTATTGACGCCATTTTCTTTACCGTAAAATTGCGCTGTCAACATCGAAGGTGACCATAGACGATCTGGTAGTTGCCGTAATTGCAACTCAAGCCGATTTCGTCCACTTAAAGTTCCCGATCCTAGTAATGGCGATCGCAATAAAATGCCTACTTCTAATGAGGACAGATCTCGAACTAACCAATGCAATAACAAGTTAGCAATTGCAATTGCTGGATATTCTAATAAGCGTCGTCCATATGAAACATTCACTAGCTCTTGAAGTGATTTATGACCATATTGCCATGCCGGAGTTGCACCTTCACGAATGTTACGTGTAATTAAATCTGCATCATTATCTAGTTCAGTAACAACAATGGCGACGCGAGACTCGGGGTTGACTTCAAGCTGTTGTCGCGCCCATGCACCCGCTGCCCGTAATTCTGAATCTACTTGTTCATATGTTCTTAATGATAAGCCTGTATTCACTGTCGTAATTGGCGCCAAATAGACTTCAGCTCCGATAGTTTTCAATATTTGGTGCATCGTTGCTATTACAGGTCGTTCAAGATCGAAGCCAACAAAAGTAAAGCGCCCGGAAGGAAGAATTATTTCACTCTGAATCCACCCTAAAATCAATGCTGCTAAACCTGCATCATCAATCATGTTATCTCGCTTAAGAATACTAAGATAACTACCTGCAACTGAAGCAAACAGCTTTTGGTCATCGCTTTGAGCTGATCTTGCAACCTCTGTGATTGAGATCTCCCAATCCGATAGTCTTTGCCATGTGTCACGACATAATTTGGTGAGATTGCTAATGTTGGCTTCAGAGTTTGTAATCTCTTTACGAAGACAGGCCTCCCAGAGTAATTTACTTTGACTCGTATTTATGAGATTTGGAAGGTCGTTTTGATCAACTACATCAGTCACTAATGAGACGAGCCAATCATGCCATGAGTAGATTACGGGTGTTCGCCAGGCTTTAATTCCATTAAGTTTCTGCTGGGCTGAGAACTCGGTTCGTAATAATCGCGCAAGACGACGATTCGCAGTGATGATCGATCCAGCTTCATCGCTTGCTTCGAGAATCCAGTCGTACATCGATTAACTATGTTGTCCGAGGCATTCTTCAATGCGATCAAATACAATATCGATTGTATCTGTATCTGGGAGAGTTGTGATTCGAAAATGGTCGTTATACGGAGTGTTGAAGCTGCTACCAGGTGCAATCAGGACATGATGATTTTCGAGTAAATCGCGTGCGAATGCATAATCGTCCAGTTTTCCATTAAAGCGCTCATCAAGCCTTAGAAAGGCATACATTGCTCCTAATGGGCGCTCAAGATGTAGGTATTTGCTAGCAGCAGCATTATCTATAACGGCCTGCCTTGAATTATATAGTCGCCCGCCAGGCTGAACGAGTGATTTAATGCTTTGAATTCCACCTAGTGCGGTTTGTACTGCCCATTGTCCCGGAACATTACTGCAAAGACGTAAAGCTGATAGTTTTGTCATGCCCTGCATGTAATGACTTGCGCGTTCGATATCACCACTGAATACGGCCCAACCTACTCTGTATCCGCAGGCACGATATATCTTTGATAGGCCAGAGAAGGTCAAGCAGACACAATTCTTAGCCAGTGTTGCCATTGGTATGAACTCTGCATCGTCGTAAACCATTTGATCGTATATTTCATCCGAAAGAAGAACCAAGTTGTGACGCTCCACAAGCTCTACAATAGCTTCCAAAGTTTTTTGATTATAGACAGCGCCACTCGGATTATTAGGATTTATAACGACAATAGCTTTGGTTTTGGAAGTAATCACACTCTCTAATTGATCTAGATCGGGTAGAAAGCCATTATCCGATGCACAGCGATAATAAACTGCTTTCCCGCCATTTAAGACAGTTGCGGCACTCCATAATGGGTAGTCAGGGCTTGGAACTAAAATTTCATCGCCAGGATTCAATAAAGCACGTAATGACATATCGATAAGTTCGCTTACACCATTACCAATAAAAACCTCTTCTACTGATAAGTCTGAGACTCCACGATTTTGCTGCTGCATCACAACAGCTTCGCGCGCTGGAAAAATCCCTTTACGATCGCAGTAAGGTTCTGCATGATCGAGATTTGCAATCATCGCTAGACGCATAGTTTCTGGAGTGCGAAACCCAAAGAGTCCTGGATTCCCGATATTTAGGGAGATTATTTCATAACCTTGTTTCTCGAGCTCCAATGCATGATTCGCAATGCTTCCACGAATTTCATAACATACATCTTGCAATATTTTACTACTGTTGATTGGTGGATTGATCACGTTAGACGACCCCTAATTTTTTTAGTGCTTCAATTTCGACGTCAGAGTATCCCAGCCATTCCTGGAGAACCTCATCGGTATGCTCACCAAGTAATGGCGGTGCATGTTTATATTCCACAGGTGTATCTTCAAAATTGACTGGATTTGACACTTGTGGAACCTCACTATCTACAGAGTTTTTGATTTGTCGCACTAGGTTACGCTCTATCGCATAGTCATTTGTTAGAACTTCTCCTATGTCATTAACCGGTCCTGCAGGTACATTAAATTCAAGAAGTCTTTTTAGCCAACTTTCGGTACTGGCACTCTTAAACTCTGACTGAAGCAACTTAATCAGTGACTTACGATTTTCAATGCGCTCACTCATGGTTTTAAATTTGGGGTCGCTTGCTAGGGACTGTAGGCCTAGCGCTTTGCAGCATCTCTTGAATTGACTATCATTTCCCACTGCAAGCATCAGGTTGCCGTCTGATGTGGTGAATGTCTGATAAGGAACTAGGTTTGGATGTGCTGTACCCATACGTTGCGGCACCTCGCTACTTAATAGAAAATTCATATTTTGATTAGCAAGCCAAGCAACCTGACTATCATATAAAGGTACATCTATTGTTTGCCCTTGTCCGGTCAAGGAGCGTGAGTTTAGAGCTGCTAGTATTGCAGTAGTCGCATACATCCCGGCCATTATATCGCTAATAGCAACACCTACTTTTTGTGGTCCACCACACTCATTCGATGCTGGTCCAGTAATACTCATTAGTCCAGCAGATGCCTGAATCATTGCATCGTAGCCTGGTTGAGTCGCTTTGGTGCCTGTTTGACCGTAGGCAGAGATCGAGCAATAGATTAGCCGCGGATTGATCTTTTTCAAAACTTTAGGATCAAGACCATATCGAGACAACGTACCTACTCTGTAATTTTCAAGCAGTACATCGGCATGCTTCACTAAATGCTTGATAATTTCTTGCCCCTTGGGGATAGATATATCAACTGTTATGGAGCGTTTATTTCGATTCGTAGATAGATAATAACCAGATTCCTTGCCAAGCCATGGTGGACCCCATTGTCTTGTATCATCACCAGACACTGGCTTTTCTACTTTTACTACATCCGCGCCATAATCACCGAGTAATTGGCCAGCCCATGGACCAGCAAGTATTCGACTCATATCAATGACTTTTATATTCTTGAGTGGGGATGTCACTTTTTAATCTTCAATAAAAACCCGGCCAATCGTTTCCGGTTGGCCGGGTGGGTCCGCACGGAGATTGCGGAATACTTGACTCAACCGTTTAACGATATTCGTCAGCAACTGAGTCTAGCTCCTTTGCATCTACGCTTTTTGCGTCAAGCGCCTTGATACTCCAAAAATCAAACTTGAATCATCAAGTATTCACCCATCGTCGGATACTTTATCTCGAGATGCAATCCAATCAATCAAAGACAAAGCAAAGTTTATTTTTTTTTATACAAAAATTAGAATAAATTTTTTGATAATTTACTATAATAAGTTAAATTAAGTGATTGTTTATTATGAAATAAAAAAATTATTTTAATGTATAATTGTAATAAACTAAATTTGATTTATGTTACTTAGGTAAGACACCAAAGAACACAATTTGTATCCCAAAATGGACATCATATCCGCGGTCTTTTTTGTTTTATTAAGCTAAACAAAGCCTAAATCAATCGAATGGTGAATTCTATCTTGAGCATAACCAGGTAGTAATAGACAATGCTGCCCAAGCTACTTGTAAAAAGGAGTAAAGAGGTGGAAAAGATTTTGGTGGGCCTAAAACGAGTTGTAGATTACAACGTTCGCGTCCGCGTAAAAAGTGACTCTAGTGGTATTGAAACCGAAGGCGTTAAGATGAGTATTAACCCTTTTGATGAAATTGCACTTGAAGAAGCATTGCGAATTAAAGAACGTGGAGAGGCCTCAGAAATTATTGTCATATCCATTGGATCCACTGAAGCTCAGCAGCAATTACGTACAGGCCTAGCTATGGGGGCGGATCGAGCAATTCTCGTAGAGACTGATTCGCAAGTGGGTTCTTTGTGTGTCGCTAGAGCTATAAAGTCATTTATCGATCGAGATAGCGTAGATCTAGTTATTTTGGGTAAGCAGGCCATAGATGGTGATAATAACCAGACGGCTCAAATGCTTTCTGCCATCTGGGATCGACCTCAGGCAACTTTTGCATCTCAACTTGAAATAAAAGGTGATAAAGCAATGGTAACGCGAGAAATTGACGCTGGTCTTGAAGTTATTGAGATTGATCTACCAGCAGTCATATCTGCTGATCTACGTATGAATGAGCCCAGATATGTCAAGCTTCCTGACATCATGAAGGCGAAGAAAAAACCATTGGAAATAACTGCTCTATCAGATCTGAATATCGATCAGGGGCCTGAAATTAAGAGCCTTCTGTTTGAGGCACCCTTAGAGCGTTCACGCGGAGCGATGGTGAATGATGTGGCCGAATTAGTTGCTACTTTGAAGGAAAAAGGACTAGCCTAATGCCTAAAATATTAGTAATTGCAGAACATAATGGGGCTAAGTTAAATACAAGCACTGCAAAAACTGTTGCCTGTGCTGCAAGTATGGATGAAGCTATCATTGACGTCGCAGTTTTTGCAGCTGACGCTAGCTTTATTGCTATAGAGGCAGCAAAGTTGAATTCTGTTAAACGTGTAATGAAATATGAGCGAAGTGAAAATGAGCACTCTCTGGCAGCTATTATTGCGCCGCAAATCATTGCTATAGCAGAAGAATATACACATATATTTGCACCTTCTACTACCTTCGGTAAGGACTTAATGCCTCGTGTTGCCGCCCTGCTTGGTGTTAATCAAATTAGTGATGTGATGAGCATTGAAAGCAGTCGCATTTTTAAGCGACCAATCTATGCGGGTAATGCCATAGAGACCATTGAAATACCTATGCAAGATATCGTAGTAGCGACTATCAGAATCGCTTCATATGCCGCCACTACCAATGGTAATTCAGCCACGATCGAGAGCGGTAATCCCTCGAAGGTTAAACTTCCTACACATACCCGTTTTGTTGAAATAAAATCTAGCGTGACCGACCGACCGGATTTGCAAACTGCAGCAAAAGTTGTCTCAGGTGGTAGAGCTCTGGCAAGTGAAGAGAATTTCGATATTATTTACAAGCTTGCAGGAAAGCTTAATGCAGCTGTAGGTGCATCTCGCGCAGCGGTGGATGCAGGATATGTGCCGAATGAAATGCAAGTTGGTCAAACTGGCAAAATCATTGCACCCGATCTCTATATAGCTATCGGAATCTCAGGAGCTATTCAGCATCTGACTGGCATCAAAGATGCCGGTACTATTATTGCGATTAACAAGGATGCTGAAGCGCCAATCTTTGAGGTGGCAGACATAGGTCTTGTGGCAGATCTCTTTATCGCAGTTCCAGAGCTAATAGAAGCACTTAACTAGAGGGCTTCAAGTATAGCTTCAGCCTTACTTACATCTAATTGCCCCGGCGCCTCTATAGCCAAGTGGCTAATTACGCCATCATCAACAATGATGGCGAAGCGCTGGCTTCTTATACCCATACCAAAGCTTGTCGCATCCATCTCCAGGCCTAGGGCCCTAGCATATTCACCATTACCATCCGCCAGCATGATTATATTATTGCCGACGCCACTATCCTTGCCCCACGCGTCCATTACAAATACGTCGTTGACTGCCATACAGGCAACGGTGTCCACATTCTTTTTTGTCAAGCTACTAATTTGATCAATATAGCCAGGTAGATGGCTCATTGAGCATGTTGGTGTGAAGGCGCCTGGAACAGATACAAGAACAACCCTCTTATCAGAAAATAAATCATTAGTGGAGATGGAGCTAGGACCAGCATCAGCCATAACCCCAAAAGTTCCAGACGGCATATTTTCACCAACAGATATAGTCATTTATATATTTCCGCATTAAGAATATTTTAAAACTCGTTCTCAGCAACATAAACCACCAAGCCATCGAGTTCATCTGATACTTCTATTTGGCATGTAAGGCGACTGTTTTCTTTACGATCAAATGCCATATCAAGCATACTATCTTCCATGTCATCCATTTCATTTAGTTTTTCAACCCATGACTCATCGACGTAACTGTGGCAAGTGGCACAAGCACAAGCTCCACCGCATTCGGCAACAATTCCATTTATATTATTATTGATTGCACCTTCCATGACTGAATAGCCATTTTCCACGTCAATCTCGTGTCGAACTGCATCTTGAGTCACATAAATAATTTTAGGCATAGATTGTTTCCATTAATTGAAGGCGCAAGATAACATGAGCGATGCAAGTAGTGATGACCGCCCAAAGATTTAGTAAATAAAAAAAGATGCTACAGAAGGTAAAACTTAAGCACGAGCGCTTCGAGCTTTCCTCGCCTCTAATTCCTTACGGGCTTTTTTTGCAGCCTCTTCAGCGAGTCGAATTTGACGATTTCGTTCAATTTCAGCATCAATGACTCGGATCCACTGTCCAGAAGTTCGACGTGATTTTGGAACTTTTGCAGCTTCACGGAAAGCAGACTTAGAGGCCGTATAATTTTGTTCGTTATAAAGGCACATACCAAGCGTAATTTGCGCATTGTCAACGCTCTTCAAGTCACCCTTTTTTACGGCCGTTCTGGCTGATTTGACGCAATTAGAGTAATCACCAACGTTAAGGTAGGAATTTGCAAGACGGGCATCGACTTCACCGTTATCTGAAAGGCGCGCAGCTTCCTTGAGCGCAGGAATTGCTTTCTTATCCTCCATTGCAAGCATCCAACTTTGGGATAGAAGCCGATAATGTTTTTCACTTCCCTCAATGATGCCAGCATTCATTTTTTCTTCCAGCAAAGTAGCGGCTTTATAAGGCACCTCTGCTTGTAAATAAAGTTGCGACATCGTCACAAATTCTGAACTCTTGTCCAGTAATCCTTGTGTGAAGGCTGCATCATAAGCATAAATTAACTTTTCATCTTGGCCAAGCTCAGTATAAGCGCCCGCAAGAGATTGCCAGTATCGTTTCTTTGGCCAGGTCTGAAGTAAGATCTTTTGAATATCACGTACTTTAGAATAATTTTCTTGTTGAAAATACGCGAAATTTAATAACCCCCACCAGTCTTCTTTGATGGCAATTTCACGATTTTTTGCAACTTGCATTGCACCTTCAACCGGCTGAATCATGGCCGCGTATTGATTTAGATTGTAATGAATTTGCGCCTTTAAAATAAATGGTTCTGGTGCTGGGTTAACTTCCAATACAAACCATTTATCAATTGCTATTAACGCTTCTTGATATCGCTCTTCTACAGTAAAAAGTTGCGCAACAGTAAAAGTAGTCGATTTCGCCATTTGTGGCTCGAGACTAGGTATTGCAAGGAGCTTTTGGAATGATGAGATCGCCTCATCAACATTATCGATATTATAGTGTACAAAACCAATGTAATTTAGGACATTAGCTTGTTCGTATTCTGTCAATTCTTCTGGATCATATAGTTTATCTAGAACCTTTAGAGCATCATCATATTCTTCAAGTTCTACCAACTCTTGAGCTTTGACTATCTTCTCGTAGACTTCCTTGCTGACAGCCTGGGCTACTTTGGTCTTCGTCTTATCATTTTTATCCGCTTGCCCACTACCTTGAGCCAATGCATTTGTGCATGCCAGCATTCCAGCAATTACTAGTATGCAAAGTTTCAATGAAATTCCACGATTAGTACTCATAAAATAAATATCCTATGGATAAATTAAACACCAAGGGCTAACAGCCTCTCCTTAATCCTGAAGCTGAAAAGTAATACGCGTCTTGACGCCTGGCACCGCAACTGGAACACCATCAACAACTCTAGGCTTATACTTAAATTTAAGCACCGCCCTGGTTGCTGCACGCTCAAACATACTACTTGTAGATTGAACTACAATTGGATCTATGACGGACCCAGTTATAGTTACTGTAAATGACATATCAACGAAACCCTCAATCCCTCTAGATAGTGCCCGCGTTGGATAAACGGGTGCTACGCGAACAATTGGAAGATAGTCACCTTCCGCTATGTTCATTCTGCCTGGGCCACCAATATTTGTATCAGTCGAAACTGTCGGGCGAGCTATATCTATTGTTGGAGCATCAGTATCGATGTTATCCATATCCTGAGGTGGCGTCTCTGGAGGAGTTTCAGGAGGTTTTGGAGGCTTTTCTGGAGTCAGCTCTTGAACATTTAGATTTTCATTTCGCTTTACACGCACAAAATCAAGTTGCGCCCTTTCTCTTGGCTTTGTTAGCGCGCTTTGACCTGATTCAATTAGCAGCTGCATTACAAACAACAAAGTAAGTGTAACGGCGACGCCAGTCACAATTGATATTACGTAACGACCTATCATGGTGGTCCTGTCTCCTCAGCGGCTTTCGCCGTTCTTCCTAGCCGTCATCAGACGCCATAGCAACATTTACTACACCGGCTCCTTTGGCCGCCTCGAGTATTTGAATAAGTGCTTCATTAGTCGACCTCTCATCCGCCTGAATCACAAGTGATCCTTTGGGATTCTCGGAGTGAAGTCGCTCAATAATACCGCGTAATTCTCTTGGATCACGTTGTTGTTTATCTACCCAAATTTCATCATTTGCACTGATAGCAATTAAAATCGATGCATCTTCTTGCGCGTCAGCAGTAACGGTATCGGGACGTTCAACCTGAATGCCCGCTTCTTTGATGAAGGTAGCAGTCACGATAAAGAAAATAAGCATAATGAATACCACATCGAGCATAGGCGTGAGATTAATCTCC
>JAQWOA010000041.1 GCA_029246105.1 Woeseiaceae bacterium
AATATTGTCGCAATTTATACTAAAAAAAGTTACCCGCCTCTGATTCAGAAATTAGGTATAAATGGTGTCCCATATCTCAAGCGTATCGTTTTAGTTTTACCGAACCAGGGAATTGAAACAACATAAATGTTGTCATACTCCCCATTGTTAATTACTGGAACATTCTTACTTGCGCCCATATTCCCGATCATCATAGGCACAGTATCACTATGCCCAACAACTAGAATAATCTTTCCTTTATGCACTTTAACTATATCATCCATGATCAAATCAGTATTGGAAACATCATAAAGAGTAATTGGAATGCCCAGCGCAATCGCAGAAGGGCGAGCAGTGTCTTCAGTATATTGATATGGCGTAGAATAAATGGCATCCACCCCCGCTACAACGTCAGCATCAACAAGCTGTCTTGCAAGTTCTATAGACCGCTTCTTACCCGCCTCACTTAAACCAGGATTATTTACAGGGGTTAGCGCCTGCTCAGCGTGTCGCACAAATATCACTGTAGTTGTTGCTTGGGACTCAAAAAACCACGCAAGACCGACAGCAATCGCTATGTAAATAATAATGATTTGAATTCGACGCTGTCGCCGTCGACGACGATCAACATCTAATTTAGAATTTTCCATGAAATTCCATTTCATTCAGCCTTAGGGTCATCATCAACAACTTGATACTCGCCTTCAATGATGCCAGCAGTATCGTTAGCATTGTTATTACTTTGAGGTGATTCCTGCCGCCGCATAGCTTGATTAAACCACCAAATGCGAATTGCAATGACTGATGCCATAATTAAAACGATACTACCAATAATTATAAAGGCAAAGAAACCGAGCATAATAGACGCGGCAATCATCAAGCCACCAACGATAATTATCAAAAGATTCACAATTGGATTTCTGGACGAAAATCCGTTATTAAATAAAAATTGCTTCAATTTATTTTCCTGTTTAGAAGTAGCCCGAACGAGTATAAAAGTGCAAAATTTATACTGCCTGGTAGCGCATCACTTTATTATGCTTAATCTCAATGTTGGTAGCTATATTACGATAGTCAAGGGTCCAGGCCACTAAATACATAAGAGATTCGAACTGAATTCATTTAATAAGCGTAGTTATGGTTGAAACCGCGCGATACTGCAAGCACAATGCCCAGCGCCCAACCAGACTCGGAGAGGTGGCAGAGTGGTTGAATGCACTGGTCTTGAAAACCAGCAAGGGTTAATAGCCCTTCGTGGGTTCAAATCCCACCCTCTCCGCCAAATAAATGTTGGTCGAATTGTCGATCAGCATCTATATCGCTAGCATCAGGTATTTATGAATGGGCTTGCGAATCAATGGCCTAAATTAGCCAAATATTTTAAAAGCAGTGATATAGACATCTAATAAAGAATCATCGGCGGCATCGGCTCGATATCGAAGTATCATAAGGAGGGTTGGACGAAAAACTTGTTGGTAGGTGGGCTGCTAATTCATCACGAATCAATCTGCGATCTGCCGAAGTTCTGTAGCTAAAAAATTTGCGACACCTGGAGCTTCCACCGCCGTCATTCCATGCGCAACCAACGACCCGTCAAAACCGCAGGCTGCAAGGCTGCGAAGAAGATATGACCAATCAACCACACCTTTGCCGGCAGCGGCAACTCTACCATCCACGAACCTATCCTTGGCATGGACTAGCGCAATCATTGAACCCAGTTGATCAAGCGCATCATCGATTATAGATTTATGTCGATCAGGCGTAACATCCTCGATCAAATTTGCTGGATCAAGAACGATACGGATCGGACTGCCCGGAAAGCTTGCTAGAAGGTCAATCGCCCGTGCTGCTGAACAGACAATATTGGCTGGTTCAGGCTCAACACCTATTAGGATTTCATTTGCTTCAGCGATTTCACAGAGCATATCGAATTCACGACACATCTCAGTCCAGCTTGCCGGATTATCATTACTACGGTGGTATCGCCATTTATCATGTGCATCAAGACTGCCACTACAGACCGTCACTATGGGGCTCCCGACGACAGAAGCGCATTTAGCGATAGCAGCAAACGCCGCACGACCAGTTTTGCGACGGTCGAGATCAGGATCAGTCATATTGTAAGTAGCTGATATGGCGTCGATGGATACACCAGTAGCATGCGCTGCCGCATTAAGCTCACTCACGACATCTGTCGGAATCGTATCCGGTAGAGAACCTAGGCCCGAACATGCCATATTATATTGTACACACTCAAATCCACTGGTCCTGCAAGCGGAAAGGACAGTTTGTGGATCAGCATCATCATAAGTTTTGGCGAAGATCCCAATCCGCATCAAATCGCACCATCGACATCGGCAAGCCTGACCTTCCTTCCGCTTTTTGCTGATTGATTGATAGCTAACATCGCCCTGACTGTTGCAACGCCGTCACCAGCATCAGCGCCGTCAACTGTGCTGCTCTCGAGGATGGCATCAGCAAAGCTTTCCAGTTGTCGTCGAAAAAAATGTCCGTCAGCGCCCAGAACACGAGAAACCTCGCCGGTGGATTCTCGGAAGATGTCGACTTCGCTGGACTTGAAGTACCAGGGATTAAAGGTTTTCGCAATGACGCTTCCATTTTCGCCATAGAGCTGAAAACCCTCGTGCCAGTCCATGCGAACCGCCACCGTAAGATCTAGATGCCCCAGTGCGCCACTAGCAAAGCCGACATCGATAAACCAACTATACATATCGAGCCGTTGAAGATGACGCGCTTGTACCTCAATAATCTCACCGCACAAAAAACGTGCTGTATCTACTAGATGACAACCATGCGCCAGCATGTAATATTGCTTCAAGTCGACTTTCGGATCCTTTTCTGGCCGTCGTGGCGCATCGCTTTTCACAATCAAAGGTTGTACCGCGTCGGTCACAGCATAACGATGAGTGGAATCACAGTACCACCCTTTGAAAGCTATCATCTGCCCCATCTCATCATCGATGTAGGTCTTCGCGGTCTGAAGCGCAGGGTCAAATCTTTTCATATGGCCAACCTGTAACTTCAATCCACTAACCCTGACCGCAGCTTCAAGCTTCTCCACCTCCTCCAACGTGACACCAAGTGGCTTTTCACAAAGCACATGTTTGCCAGCAGCTAATGCCGCAAGTGAGGCGGGAACATGAAAAGAGTCTGCGGTTGCAACAATCACTGCGTCGATCTGTGGATCAGCCAACATTTCTTCATAATTTGTATAGCTACATTCCGCGCCATGAGTGGCAGCGAATCTGTTGACAAGGTCACCAGCAACATCACAGATAGCATGTAGGCGTGTGTTACGACCCTTGGTAACACTTTCAAAATGAGCTGCCTGCGCAATTGGGCCGCAGCCGAGGATGCCAAAATTCACAAATTTGTCACGCTTCACACTCATGGATGTCTCAGCTTGGGCATAATGAGATGGTCAATTAATAATAAGATCCTCTGCAATTTAATATTGACATACAAAAAAAATAATTGCGGGAATTTTCTATAAAAATTTCAACTAACTTATTCCAGAAATTCTATTATGATGACCTTTTCTTCAACCATGCAAAGTCTAAGATTAAACGATCAATAAATAAGTACATTCCTAGACACTCAAATCATATTAGGGGTTCAACTTGTCTACAATTTTAATAACTGGTTGCAATCGAGGTATCGGACTACAGCTAGCATCACAATTTCAAGCGCGAGGAGACAATGTTATAGGTGTCTGCCGGGAACCCAGTAAGGATTTAATTCGTCTCGAGATTCATCTGATTTCGGGAATTGATGTTTCCGTCAGTGAATCCATAAAAAATCTTAAAAACGAACTCGATGAAATACCTGTGGATATACTTATCAATAATGCTGGAATCCTACACAATGACAAATTTGGAAATATTAATTATGACGACATTGTCAAGCAATTCTCTGTCAATACACTAGGTCCATTAAGAGTTATCGAATCACTTAGTTCAAACCTTCATAAAGGCTCCAAGGTGGTTATCATCTCCAGTCGGGTTGGTTCTATCGCTGATAATACTTCTGGAGGCTACTACGGTTACAGGGCATCTAAAACTGCGGTCAATCAAATCGGTATGAACCTCATGCATGAACTTAAGCCCCGCGGCATTGCTGTCGCCCTCCTGCATCCGGGTTACGTCGCAACTAAAATGACCAATGGTCAGGGCATAATGCCAGCCAATTCGGCAAAGGGCCTCATTGAGCGCATCGACGAAATGAGTATTTCTAATACTGGCCAATTCTGGCATGCCGAAGGACACAACTTACCTTGGTAAGAGCGCCGCATTCGAAATCAGATAAGAAATTTAAAATTAATGTTAGAATTAATGGACTACTTTAAAGTGGAGCTTTACAAATGCAAAACAACATACATTCGATGGCCCCGGTATCTAGTATGGCAGTCGAAAGCCGTTCTGAATTCATCTGGAAATGCTATGCACATGTAGTTGGCGCAATCTTCGCGCTAATCGCAGTTGAATACTATTTATTTACTTCTGGAGCAGCTAACGCTATCGCTGGAGCGATGATGAATAGCCCAATGATGGTAATGATTGGCTTCATCGCATTGAGCTGGGGGGCGGGCCACGTTGCACATCGTCTTGAATCGACAACCGCTCAATATGCGGCTTTTGCTTTATTTGTTGTTCTCTGGGCCATTATGTTTGTACCAATCCTAGGTTACGCCATAATGTATGGCCAGGAGCGAGGCATCAACATCATCGAGGATGCTGCGATGATTACCGCTTTCGGATGTGCAGGATTAATTGCAACTGTAATGATTACTCGCAAAGACTTTTCTTTTTTGAGAGGAATTATGGTTTGGGGGTTCTTCATCGCCATTGGTCTTATTGTTGCGTCACTTGCATTTGGCTTTCATCTTGGAACTTGGTTTTCAGTGGGCATGATTGGATTTGCAGGCGCCGCAGTTTTATATGACACCTCAAATATCATGCACCACTATCCACAAGACAAGTATGTCGCTGCTTCAATGGCATTATTTTCTTCGATAGCGATGATGTTCTTTTATATCTTGAGATTATTTATGAGTCGTGACTAAGTTGAATTACTACTCAATCAGAAACTAAAAAGGGCCTTTGCGGGCCCTTTTTTTATTCTTACAGTAAAGTTTTTTAAGAAAATATAAGAATGGGCAAGTTCAAATATTTCAATTAGCTCTAGGTAGAAATACACTCCATTTCACCCATGTAGGGCTGCAGCACAGTAGGAATCCGAATACTGCCATCTTCATTTTGATAATTTTCCATTACGGCAATCAATGCACGGCCGGCAGCTACGCCAGAACCGTTCAATGTATGAATGAACTCCGGTTTACCAGAACTTGAATTTCGGCATCGAGCCTTCATGCGTCGAGATTGAAAATCATTGTAATTACTGCAGGAAGATATTTCACGATACCTTTGCTGGCCAGGCAACCAGACTTCTATATCGTATGTCTTAGCAGAGCCAAAGCCAACATCACCAGCGCAAAGTGCCATAACCCGATACGGTAATTCTAACTTCTTTAGAATAACCTCAGCATGACTAGTTAACACCTCCAGGGAGGCCATTGACTCACCCGCAGAGACGAAATGCACTAGCTCAACCTTCTCGAACTGGTGTTGGCGAATCATGCCTCTTGTATCTTGACCATACGATCCAGCCTCAGAGCGAAAACATGGAGTATGAGCAACAAAATATTTAGGTAATTCACTCGTTTCAAGTATTTCGTCCCGTACCAAGTTAGTTACAGGTACTTCAGCTGTAGGAATTAGATAATAAGGTTTTTCACCTGAAGTTCGAAAAAGATCTTCTTCAAATTTCGGCAGATTCCCTGTACCAATCAGTGCGTTAGCATGGACGAGATATGGCACATATTTTTCTTGATAACCATGTTCATCCGTATGAATATCAAGCATTAGCTGAATCAATGCTCGCTGCAGACGAGCAAGCGGTCCGGATATGATAGTGAATCGAGATCCTGAGATCTTACTTGCAGCCTCAAAGTCAATCATGTCTAGATTTTTACCCAGCTCTATATGATCACGAGCATTAAACGGCAGCTCAGTGGGTATACCCCATTGACGAACTTCCGTATTGTCGCTTTCATCTTGGCCGTCAGGAACACTGGCATCGAGCAAGTTTGGTAAATCAAGTTCTATATCCTTGAGCTGGGACTGCACTTCCGATAATGCAAATTCCAAGGCTGCTAATCGGTCACCCAGATCTTTGACGACTAAAAGTAATGGCTGAATATCTTCACCTTGCGCTTTTGCTTTACCCACTTTTTTAGCGCTTGAATTACGTTCAGCTTGCAATCGTTCAGTATCCACTTGCAAAGCCTTACGTTTTTCTTCTAAAGATAAATAGGCTTCTGCATTAAATTCATAGCCGCGTCGAGCCAAGTTAGCCGCAACATCTGCAGCAGATTGGCGAAGTAGTTTAGGATCAATCATTTGCTTCTTTTTGCCTGTTCTTTCTGATTACGTTGCTCGATCTCATCGAGCTTTTCGCGGATTCTAATCTCCAACCCACGTGATACAGGATGATAATACTTAACCGGGTTCATGTCGTCGGGAAAGTATGTTTCACCCGCTATATGACCTTCCTCATCGTCATGAGCATATCGATATTCATCGCCATAACCTAAATCCTTCATCAAATGAGTGGGTGCATTGCGTAAATGCAGCGGCACTTCCAGAGACCCTTTCTTCTGTACATCTTCCATCGCTGCCTTAGACGCTGCATACACTGCGTTGCTCTTTGGAGCACAAGATAGGTATATAACCGCTTGTGCGATCGTAAGCTCGCCTTCTGGGCTACCGAGACGCTCTTGGGCTTCCCATGCATCAAGAGCTATTTGAAGGCTGCGCGGATCTGCATTGCCGATATCCTCCGAAGCCACTCGAATTAAACGTCGCGCTATATAAAGAGGGTCGCAACCACTATCCAACATACACATCAACCAATACAAAGCGGCATCAGGATCAGTACCACGAATCGACTTATGCAGCGCTGAAATTTGATCGTAGAAGTATTCCCCTTTTTTATCAAACCGCCGTCTGCCTCCTGACGCGACTTCACTAACTATGTCATCACTGATATTAGCGTCTTCAGCTATGTCAGCCGACAACTCAAGTAAATTCAATGATCGTCTTGCATCTCCATCGGCCGCCACTGCAATTAGCTGGATCGATTCATCGCTAATTTTAAAATTTCCTCCAAGTCCGTTCTTTTTATCAGCTAATGCTCGCCTTAATATGTCGACCAGATCGCTAACCCCAAGCGTTTTTAAGATATACACTCGTGCTCGCGATAAAAGTGCATTATTTAATTCAAAGGAAGGATTTTCTGTCGTCGCACCGATAAAGGTCAAAGTGCCATTTTCAACAAATGGCAGAAAGGCATCTTGTTGGGACTTATTGAAGCGATGCACTTCATCGAGAAACAATATGGTACTTTTATTATTCATCTGTCTATATTGCTCAGCCTCAACTACAGCTGCCCTGACATCTTTAACACCTGCCATCACCGCTGACAAAGCGATAAAATGAGAGTCTGCAGCTGATGCAATCATTCTAGCAAGTGTAGTTTTGCCCGTTCCCGGTGGTCCCCAAAAAATCATGGAATGTACGCGACAATGATTAATCGCATTTTGAAGTGGTTTACCATCAGCAAGTAAATGTCGTTGGCCGTAAAAATGAGGCAAAGTCAAAGGACGCATCCGATCTGCTAATGGACGCTCAATACTTGAATTATTGCTAAAAAGATCGGTCACTGTCAGCGCTTAGTTAATCGTTCCTCGGCTTTTAGGCACCAACCACCACAGCCCGCCGCTCCGATTATAAGACCCAAAATAATACCCATTGCATCAGCGCCAACATCTTGCATATCGGCTGTTCTGTAATTCACCATACGCTGGCAAACCTCAATAACAAAACCAAATGCCAACAAGCTAATGCCAATTTTCCAATAAGAGCGCTTACTGTACTGTCCGACAAACCAAAGTGTCAGCATCGTAAATGTGGCTCCATGTAACCATTTATCGGCTTCACCTAACCAAGACAAAGCATTATAACGATCTTCCCAAAACAAGACTGCTGGCATTAAGGCCAAACACAGAACAAACGTCAAAAGAATCAGACTAACTATCGACCACCATCCAGCATAGCGAAGCGGCAGCATCAATTATCTACAGTTCCAGAGGTGACTGGTGTACCAATAAGGTCAACGCCATCAGGAATAATGAATTTGAAACGAGACGCTTTGATTTGCTGGTTCAGCTTCACATCATAAAAGGTAACTACCGTTGTTTGCTTAAGATTATCAAAGAACGCCATTCTCAGTAGCTGATTCTCAATGAAACCAAGCTCAATTCTATTAAACGCAGCATTTTTGTCTTTAGGCTCCAAGCGAACCCAAGTAGTGGAGTCCTCGACAAATGTGCCTCCAAAATCGAAACTCTCAATAGCATCGCTAGAACCACTAAGTAATAACGCAGGAGTATTCGCTAATGCCTTCGCCTGAGCTTTGACTGTGACTTGCTCTAGATCCAGATCGTAGCTCCATACATTCAAACCATCCGCCACTAGCCACTGCTCATAAGGTTCAGTGTAAGACCAACGAAATCTCATCGGCCTTTCAATCTCCATAGTGCCACTAGTAAGCTCAGTAATAATGCCTTCTGCACTAATAAGTGATTGTTCAAAACTACCTTCCAACGTAAATACATCAGTTAGGAAATCCTTAATGAGACTCTTGCCAAGATCATCAATACCATCCTGAGCAAATACACCATTTACATTCAGTGTAAGAAGTAACAATAAAGCTATCTGTCTAGTCATCTTTTGCTGACGTTGGAACTAGTATTTCGCGAGTGCCATTTGATTGCAAAGGGCCCACCATTCCAGCAGCCTCCATCGCCTCTACCATTCTTGCTGCTCGGTTGTATCCAATTTTCAACCGACGCTGGACACCCGAAATCGAAGCTTTACGGGTCTCAAGGACCACTTGAACAGCTTGATCATAGAGCGCGTCTTGCTCTGATTCACTATCATCACCTGGTATGCCATCTATTCCGATTAGCCCTGGAGTTGCGCTTGATGGCCCATCCAAGATTTCATCGATATACCGCGGAGCACCACTTTTCTTCAAATGCCGCACAACAGCATGAACCTCGTCATCATCAACAAATGCGCCGTGAACACGGACCGGGAGAGAAGTGCCAGGTGGCAAGTACAACATATCCCCATGACCTAGTAAGTTCTCTGCTCCCATCTGATCCAAGATCGTACGCGAATCAACTTTTGCTGAGACCTGAAATGCAATTCGAGTTGGGACATTCGCCTTAATTAAGCCGGTTATCACATCAACCGATGGACGCTGAGTAGCAAGGATCATATGGATTCCAGATGCCCTTGCTTTTTGTGCCAGACGAGCAATTAATTCTTCCACCTTCTTACCAACGATCATCATCATATCAGCCAACTCATCGATGATGACGACAATAAATGGTAGTGGTGTCAGTGTTGGATGCTCAATCGGATTATCTTCATCTGGCAAATCAGGTGACTTAAAAATCGGATCCTTAATCGGCTCACCTGCATCGATGGCATCACGTACTTTACGGTTATATCCACCGATGTTGCGAACGCCCAATGCAGACATTAAGCGATAGCGTCGATCCATTTCTGCTACACACCAACGAAGGCAATTAGCCGCATCCTTCATGTCTGTAACAACAGGTGTCAATAAATGTGGAATACCCTCATATACTGATAGCTCCAGCATCTTCGGGTCTATCATAATTAAACGAACATGCTCGGGTTGTGTTTTGTATAAAATACTTAAAACCATCGCATTAATACCGACAGATTTACCAGATCCAGTCGTGCCGGCAATCAGCAAATGGGGCATCCGAGCAAGATCTGCAACGACTGAATGTCCACCAATATCTTTTCCTAAGGCCAGCGTGAGCGGCGATGAAAGATCGTCATATGCACGAGACTTCAATATTTCACCTAATGTAACAATTTGACGATCTTCATTTGGAATTTCGAGACCAACAAATGACTTACCTGGAATGACTTCGACAATACGCACACTAACAACAGATAATGAACGTGCAAGATCTTTAGATAAATTAGCGATTTGGCTAACTTTTACTCCTGGCGCAGGATCCAGCTCAAAGCGCGTAATAACAGGTCCTGGCGAAACAGATTTCACTTCAACATCGATACCGAAATCCTTAAGTTTTAACTCGACCAGATGGGACATCGCCTCAAGCGATTCCTTCGAATAACCAGCTTTCTTTTCTTCTGGATCATCTAATAAAGATAATGGAGGAAGTTCGCCACCAGTCGGCGGATCAAAAAGCGGAACTTGCCTCTCCTTTTCTGCCCGTTCACTTGGCTCAAGAGTTGACAGGGTTGGTTCAATCCGTGGTTTAACTCGACTAGCTTTTAGCTTTTTCTCAATTTTAACGACATCCTGTCGGGCCGCCGCACTTCGACGTCCCTCTGCTTCATCGCGTAATTCACCTAGTTTAAATCTCGCTTTTTCATAACTAAGCAGGCATAGACGTCCCATTCCATCCATAACCTTAATCCAGGAGATCCCCAAAAAGAGTGATACGGAGGCGACCCACACACAAAATAATAAAATGCTGGCACCTAACAATTTCATTATTTCTTCAAGCCAGCCGCCAAGCGCCTGACCGATAAATCCGCCAGCTGTAGAACTAAAGCCTACAGGTGAGAAATGCAGCGTCGATAATGCACAGCTTGTAACTAATGTAGCAATAAACCCAGCAAATCGAAGTCCAAAATCAATCCTGGTCAACGCAATTCGCGTTTTTTGCTCACGAGACAATGTCCAGCCAAGAAAAAAAATCATGATCGAGAATAAGTAGGCCGGACGGCCAAACGAAGTAAATAATAAATCGGCAATCCAGGCCCCGACCGCGCCAACACCGTTTCTAACCTCATCGCTTGAGTGGGCCTGAAAAGGTCCAGAATCAATGGCATCATAGGTAAATAAAGCGAAACACAATATCAATGACAGTGCACTGAATATATATAGCGCCCCCTCTCGCAAAGCAGTATGAACTTGCGTTGAGAGGCCAGACTCTGATTGTTTCGCTTTCGTAGCTCTTGCCATAAAGATTCTATATTCCCTACACTAGTCCATTAAGCTGCAATTACCTACAAGGTTTGCCCGAATGATAGCTCTTAGGAGTCGCTTCTTGGAAGATAAACAAGAAAATATACTTCAAGGCATTTTACGGACAAATTCTGAACATCATTTATTATTACGGATAAATTATACATGAGTGACTTGAAACATTGCCGAGTTCTGATACTTGGTTCGGGCCCCGCGGGATACTCAGCTGCTGTTTATGCGGCACGCGCAAACCTGAATCCAGTCATAATAACTGGAATCGAGCAAGGTGGTCAGCTAATGACAACCACGGACGTCGATAATTGGCCAGGAGATGTCGAAGGACTTCAAGGCCCAGCACTAATGGAGCGCATGCTAAGACATGCTCAGCGATTCAACACAGAAGTTGTGAATGATCACATCAATGCTGTCGATCTATCGCAGAAACCATTCAAACTAGAAGGCGACTATTCCATTTATACCTGCGATGCACTCATCATTTCGACCGGCGCAACGGCAATTTATTTAGGATTACCATCAGAAGAGGCTTATAAAGGACGTGGAGTTTCTGCTTGCGCGACCTGTGATGGCTTTTTTTACCGAGATAAACCGGTAGCAGTGATTGGCGGCGGCAATACAGCGGTAGAAGAGGCATTATATCTCAGTAATATCGCCTCGAAGGTTACGTTGGTGCATCGACGTGATGAACTGCGTGCTGAAAAAATTCTTCAGGATAATTTATTTAAGAAAGAACGAGATGGCAATATAGAGATTCGATGGAATAGCGTACTTGATGAGGTACTTGGTGATGAATCTGGTGTCACTGGTATGCGCATTCGTAGCACAAAAGAAGCAAAAGGAACTACAAATATAGCTCTTGATGGTTTATTTATTGCTATTGGTCATAAACCTAATACCGACCTTTTCGAAGGCCAGCTTGAAATAAAAAACGGCTACATTATCGTCAAGTCTGGAGCTTTGGGTGATGCAACTGCAACGAGTGTTCCTGGTGTTTTTGCTGCTGGTGATGTAACAGATCAAATCTACCGTCAAGCAATAACCTCTGCTGGCACTGGTTGTATGGCAGCACTTGATGCCGAAAAGTATATAGATGCGCTAGATGATAAATCTGCAGCGGACGATGTTGCAGGTTAATAGCTAAAGTACCTTTATGAAGGTCACTATTCACAACAGTATGTCTCAAATCAATCGCGAACATTGGAATACTCTAGTGGGCGATAAATACCCATTCTTGCGACATGAATTCCTAGATCTTGCAGAAAAAACTGGTTGTGTTGCCCCTGAATGCGGCTGGTCACCTCGTCATTTAACAGTCGCAGATGATGAAAACAAAGGAAAAATTCGGGCTGCAATGCCACTTTATGAAAAGACTCATTCATGGGGCGAGTTTGTATTTGACTGGACATGGGCAGAAGCCTATGAGCGAAATGGTCTTAATTATTACCCTAAACTGGTATCCGCAGTCCCGTTCACACCAGCATCCAGTCCACGCATCTTGCTGGCTAATGAGAGAGATTCAAACGGCGCCAAAAAGTTACTAGAGAGCGCTTTAATTTTGGCTCATGAAAATGATTACTCATCACTACATATTCAATTTCCATCAAATGAAAATTTGCCACTTCTTGAAAAAGCAGGCCTCATAATTCGCAAGGACTGCCAGTTCCATTGGTATAATAATAATTACTCAAGTTTTGATGATTTCATCAAAACCTTTACGTCAGCTAAACGAAAAAAAGTGCTACGGGACCGCAGACGAATTCGAGAAAGTGGAATCAAATTTCGTCGATTGCATGGTGAGAGTATAAGCACAAAAACCTGGGCAATAGTATACAAACTTATCAGCCGCACATTTATATTGCGTGGCTCCATGCCTTACTTTAATGAAGCATTCTTTGTGAGAGTTTCGAGAGAAATTCCAGATGGAATAATGATCATTCTCGCAGAGATTAATTCAAACCCAATTGCTGCGGCAGTTTTCTTTGAGAGTGGTACCTGTTTATATGGTCGATACTGGGGCAGTGATGGTAATTATAACTCACTCCACTTTGAGACTTGCTATTACCAAGGAATCGACTACTGCATCGAGACAGGGAAAAAAGTTTTTGAACCAGGAACACAAGGGGAGCATAAGATTAGTCGTGGATTTTCACCAACCTTCACTTACTCTGCGCACTGGCTCGCTCATCCTCAATTTTCCAGTGCAATCGAACAATATTTAAATGACGAAGGTAAACACATAGATCGCTATATGGGTTCAATCAAGTTACATGCACCATATAAGAACAAAAAAAGCACTTTATGAGTAATGGTCATGTTATTCGTTTGAGTCAAGATGATCCGCCGGAAACCTTTCCGTCAGTATCAGCAACCCTCACCGGACCCGAAGGATTAATTGCAGTAGGAGGAGACCTCTCATCTGAGCGGCTACTCTTTGCCTACCAAAATGGAATTTTTCCATGGTATAACAAAGATCAGCCTATTTTATGGTGGTCGCCTAACCCACGCTGTGTATTCCTTCCGGGTGATTTCCATATTTCGCGAAGACTGCAACGTGAACTGCGATGCTCAAGCGCAGAATTACGAGTCAATACGGCATTCTCAAAAGTAATTAGAGAGTGTGCAAGCCCGCGTCGCTCAGAAAAAGGGACATGGATAACATCCGACATGATTAAAGCCTATGAGAAACTTTACCGTCAGGGCTGGGCTCATTCAATTGAAATCTGGGAATCTAATAAGCTTATTGGAGGACTTTATGGCTTAGCTATCGGCCAAATCTTTTTTGGTGAATCCATGTTCAGTCGAGTTTCAAATGCCTCAAAAATAGCACTGCTTTTTATTGCCAATCACCTAGAATCGAGCGCGCTTAAACTTCTTGACTGCCAGGTCGTCTCTACTCACTTAGAGACTTTAGGTGCTCGGATTATTTCAAGGAGTAATTTCATAGAGCGCCTTAGTGATGTATCCCTCCCATCAAATCAATTCCATAATTGGCAGACCGAAGTGCTTCCCTGCTCGAAATTATTTAATAACTAATAATATAGCGCATTGCATTCTATGCAGTGTTTCTGCACAATTCGCGAGCCTTTTAAAACTAGAGTGAATTAGCCCTTTGGCAAAAGAAGAAGCCATTCAGATGGAGGGCGTCGTTACTGAGACGCTACCCAATACAACGTTTCGGGTTGAACTCGAAAATGGCCATGTAGTGACTGCGCATATCTCAGGAAAAATGCGCAAGAATTACATCAGAATTTTAACGGGTGACACAGTTACCGTCGAATTGACGCCATATGACCTCAGTAAAGGACGAATCATTTACCGAGGGCGCTAGCTCTCTGGCAAATGTTCGAGCTCCTTGAGTGTTGGCTCAACGATCAACTCAAGTGCGTCTTCCTTACCGACTACAATCTTGACGTGGCCTCCCTTTGCCAAACTACCAAATAACAGCTCTTCAGCAAGTGGGCGCTTAATCTGATCCTGAATGATCCTGGCCATTGGACGTGCGCCCATCTGTGGGTCATAGCCCCGCCCTGCAATCCAAATACGCGCAGCATCATCTAGCTCAAGCGTGACATTATTACTATCAAGTTTTGCCTCTAACTCAACTACCAACTTATCAACAACACGTTTGATTGACTGAATATCAAGTGAAGTGAACTGAATAATCGCGTCAAGACGATTACGGAATTCTGGTGAAAATTTCTTCTTAATGGCAGATATGCCATCTGAACTATGATCCTGATCAGTAAAACCAATGGATGCGCGACTCATCTCCTCGGCGCCAGCATTGGTTGTCATTACCAGGATCACATTCCGGAAATCAACTTTCCGGCCATTATTGTCAGTCAATATGCCATGGTCCATCACTTGCAGCAGTATATTAAATACTTCAGGATGAGCCTTCTCTATTTCATCAAATAAAACAATAGCATGGGGATTTTTATTAACGTGCTCTGTTAAAAGTCCACCTTGATCAAATCCGACATATCCTGGGGGTGCTCCAATTAGTCGCGACACCGTATGTCGTTCCATATACTCCGACATATCGAAACGAATAAGCTCTACACCCATAATCATTGCAAGCTGTCGCGTAACCTCTGTTTTGCCAACCCCTGTTGGCCCTGAAAACATAAAAGCACCAATCGGCCTCTCTTCGTCTCGCAGTCCAGAGCGTGACATCTTGATTGCGCCACTTAATGCATTAATTGCATCATCCTGCCCAAAAATAGTCAGCTTCAAATCACGATCTAAAGTTCGTAATGTATCTCGGTCCGAAGTGGAAATACTTTTCTCAGGAATTCTAGCAATTTTCGCAACTATCGACTCCACCATACGGACAGTTACACGCTTACCGCGCTCAGTAATTGGCTTCAACAAAAGATTAGCGCCTGCTTCATCGATCACATCGATGGCCTTATCTGGCAAATTTCGGTCATTGATATGACGAGCAGATAATTCAGCAGCAGCCTCTAGCGCAGGATTATCATACTTAATGCCATGATGTTCCTCGAATCGACTCTTTAATCCCTTAAGAATCTTTATTGTCTCTTCAATGGTAGGTTCCGGAACATCAATCTTCTGGAACCGTCTGGCAAGTGCATGGTCTTTCTCAAAGATGCCACGGTATTCAGCGTAAGTAGTAGATCCAATACAGCGTATATCACCGTTAGCAAGAACTGGTTTAATCAGGTTGCTTGCATCCATAACGCCACCTGACGCCGCTCCAGCTCCAATAACGGTATGAATTTCATCTATAAAAAGTACGGCACCAGAATCATCGCGAATTTCAGAAATTATACCCTTCAGGCGCTTTTCGAAATCACCGCGATACTTAGTTCCAGCAATTAAAGTGCCCATATCCAACGCAAAAATTGTAACTTTGGACAAGGCTTCTGGAACCCGCTCTTCAACTATTAATCTCGCCAGACCCTCAGCTAAAGCCGTTTTGCCAACCCCCGCGTCGCCAACATATAATGGATTATTCTTGCGCCGTCGGCAAAGAATTTGTAAGGTTCGCTCGACTTCAAAATCACGTCCGATCAAAGGATCAATCTTACCCTGAAGAGCGAGCTCATTTAGATTTGTAGTATATTTATCTAGTGCAGATACCTCAGGCTCCGCCTCACTTTCAAGCTGCGGTTTACCATCAGAATTTACAGAATCACCTCTCAACTCAGACATGCCGTGAGATATATAATTCACGACATCCAATCGCGAAATATCCTGCAAAGCCAAAAAGTATATCGCTTGAGATTGCTTCTCAGAAAAAATTGCGACCAAAACATTGCTAGGAGTGACCTCCTTTTTTCCGCTCGATTGAACATGAAAAACAGCGCGCTGCAGTACGCGCTGAAAACCAAGTGTCGGCTGAACTTCGGTATTTTCCTCCTCAGGCAATACTGGCACTTGCTCATCAATGTATTCTGTTAGCTGACGACGCAATTCTGAAATATTGGAATCACAAGCCATCAGAATCTCATTGACCGCGGGAATATCCAACAAGGCCAAAAGAAGGTGTTCAACCGTCATGAGCTCTTGATGCTGCTCTCCTGCCCTTTGAAAAGCCTTATTCAAACAAAATTCAAGTTCGCTACTCAGCATATTCGAAAATACTCCATCGCTTTAAGACTCCTCCATAGTGCACAACAAAGGGTGTTGCTGTTGATTCGCAATCGTCATTACTTGTGCAACTTTCGTTTCAGCAATTTCGAAGCTAAAAATACCGCAAAGTCCTTTACCTTTGGTATGCACCTCAAGCATAACCTGAGTGGCACGAGTTCGCTCCATGCCAAATACGGAACCGAGAATATCAACAACAAACTCCATAGGAGTAAAGTCATCATTTAACAAGACAACACGATACAATGGCGGGCACTCAATCTTCGGCCTGGCTTCCTCAACAGCCAGATTGACTCCATCATAACGTTCAGTATCAGCCGGTTTATCGCTCACAAGGGCTTCGCATAGGTAATTTTTCGTCTAAAGTTAATAATCTGCTTGTTTGATCTACAGTTCAACCCGTATCATCGAGAAATGCGTTTACAGTTAATTCAGATTGTCTTTAAATAGTTTCTTTGAATATGATTTCAAGAGTAAGTTGGTTAAATTTTTCTAGCGTAAATATCTCTTCCGTTAATAAGCTCTTGCCTCCTATAGCGAGCCTATTGCTTGTAGTGATTATCACTTGGCAGCTTACCAAGGTGATATGGTTACTTGTTCCGGGTACCATTATAGGAGTGGATGTTCCAATGCCCGATTCAATCCCTCAGTCAACAGATGCGCTGCTAACTCCAATTAATATCAATGAAATAGCCAATTCGCACATATTTGGAATAGCCAGTATAGATCAAGACAATCTTTTGTCATTTAACGCACCAGATGATGATCTTGATGATACGCGACTCATTAATTTAGTTCTCAATGGAACTGTTGCATCCGAGATACCAAATTACTCAGTAGCCATTATATCTGATGGCGGCAAGGACCAGAAAGCATATATAATTGGTGAACCAATCAGCAATAACGCAACGTTACACGCTATCTATCCTGATAGAGTCGTATTGAATGAGAGTGGATTTCTAACCAACCTTAAGTTGCCTCGTGAACTTAATAATACGTCTGTCATTACTAATCGCCAATCTCTAAAGATTTCTCGTCAATCTATAGATAATACAAAGGGTATTCAGTCAGTTGTAGCGCAGAACTTAACTAAACTTACAGATATCATACGCCCGACCCCATATCGTGTAGAAGGTGAACAAATTGGCTTTCGAGTCTACCCGGGGCGTGATAGAGAACAATTTACAAAACTTGGCCTGCAGCCTGGCGATATTATTAAAGGAATCGATGGAGAAGTTCTCTCTGACTCGATTCAAGCAATGCAAATACTTCAAACACTCGACTCGACAAAGCTGATTAAAGTTACAATAGAGCGTAATGGAAAAACTGAAGCTTTAACTTTAAAGACTGACCAACTTGATCTAAATGGCAAGTAAGCCACAAATGACTAAAAAAAATAAATTTAAAACTAATACCTTCTGGTTACTCATTGCCGCTTTCACGCTGCCCTTTTTTGCTATAGCGTCAGCGCAAGACTCAGGTATCACGCTTAATTGGAAGGATGCTGATATAAGAATAGTGGTAGAAGCTGTCAGCGAAGCTACTGGAAAGAACTTTATTCTTGATCCTCGAGTCAGCGGCAAAGTAAACCTCTTATCTGCTGAACCAATGTCAAAGGATGCCTTTTACAGCGCATTTTTATCGATATTGCAAGTGCATGGTTATATCGCCGTTGAAAGCGGCACTCTAGTTAAAATTCTACCTAATGCAACCGCTCGTCAATTTCCAAACCAATTCGGAACAGAGAGCACTAATGGTCCAGATAGTATGGCTACGCAGGTAATCCAAGTTCGTAACGTTGGTGCCACTCAGCTCGTACCCATTTTGCGTCCACTTATCCCCCAATATGGCCACCTGGTTGCTCACTCTGGCTCAAATACTTTGATCATCTCAGACCGCGCTGCAAATTTATCACGAATAGTCAGCATTATTCGACGTATCGACATGGCGAGTGATGATGAAATCGAAGTCGTTCAACTGAGAAACGCCTCAGCTACCGAAATTGTAAGAATCATGATGTCACTACCACAAACTTCTTCACCGGACGGAGCATCCATAGGCATTAACCTAGTTGCTGATGCTCGTACTAACAGTGTATTAATTGGCGGCGATAAATCGGATCGACTACGACTGCGTACGTTGATCGCTCATTTGGATACTCCTCTTGAAGATGGCGGAGATACACAAGTTCGTTACTTACGCTATGCGGATGCTGAGGAACTCTCTACCAAATTACAAGCGCATGCCACAAGTCAGGTTAGCACTTCACCAGCACAGGGAACATCCCAAACGATCGCTAATAATGTCAGTATATGGGCTGATACGCAGACGAATGCCATCGTTGTAAATGCACCTCCTAAAATGATGCGCTCACTAATGCAGATCGTCGACAAACTCGATATCCGTCGAGCTCAAGTTCTCGTTGAAGCTATCATTGTTGAAGTTATTGCTGATCAAAAAAATGAACTTGGTGTCTCATGGGGCGTTGAAGCCAGTGGTTCCAATTCACCGATTGCAATTACTAATTTTCCAGATTTCCTTAATGGTGTTGTCCAACTTGGAACCACAGTTGGCAGTGGCTCAGATCCATCAGGCGTAGTTGGCGAAGGTATTACTCTTGGCGTTGGCCGGATCTCTGACTCTAGTGTAAGTTTCGCCGCAATTTTACGAGCTCTTGAGGGTGAGGCTGACACTAATATTATTTCAACGCCATCAATTGTCACTACCGATAATGAAGAGGCAACTCTAAATGTCGGCCAGGAAGTACCATTTGTTACAGGCTCTTTCACAAATACAGGTGGAGCTGGAGGCTCAGTTAACCCCTTCCAAACCATTAATCGTCAACAAATAGGTGTTAAATTATCTATCACGCCGCAGATCAATGAAAGTAATTCTCTAGTATTGGATATCAATCAGGAAATTTCTAGTATTGCGCAGTCTGCAGGTGGTGCTGTTGATTTAATCACCAATCAACGCATTATCGAAACAACTGTTATTGTAGATGATGGCGAAATCTTGGTGCTAGGTGGCCTGCTCGAAGACGTTCTTAGGGAAAGTAATCAACGAGTCCCGATTCTTGGCTCGATACCTTTTCTTGGAAACCTTTTTAGGTCTAAAAAAACCGAAAAAGTCAAAACTAATTTGATGATTTTTATCCGCGCTGAGATCTTACGGGACTCCTCTCAAATAGCGATCGAAACAAACGCCAAATATAATTTCATACGTGATATTCAAAAGGGAAATCAAAATAATGATATTTCGCTAATGCCAGGCCAAAATCGTCCTATGTTACCCCCATTAAGTAGCGAACAAATTCAAAGACAAGAAGATAACTTGGACAATGGGAGCGAATAAAAAAAATATAGTGGGTGCAGAAGGTCGGCCAGAAAGATTGGACCGCCAATCTCTACCATTTTCGTTTGCAAAACGACATGGCGTGCTTCTCAAATTAATCAATGAGGAATCAGGTGAAGCTGTGTACCTTAGTAGCGCTTCACCATTGAGCCTTTCTGAGGCGCAGCGCTTTGCTGGAGTCCCTTTAAGGTTATCGCGTGTTTCGACTAAAGTATTCGATACTATGCTACAAGAAACATATGAACAAGATTCTAAGAATGCAGCGCAAATGGTTGATGGACTTAGTGAGAATTTTGACTTAACTAAAGTCGCACAAGAACTAGAACCATCAGATCTACTGGAAAGTAATGACGATGCTCCAATCATACGGTTCATCAATGCTGTACTTACTGAGGCTATTAACGAACACGCTTCTGACGTTCATGTAGAAACCTATGAGAGCAGACTAAGTGTTAGGTTTCGCATTGATGGTGTATTGCGTGAGATGCTGCAAACGCGTCGAACACTTGCACCTTTAGTTATATCCAGAATCAAGGTCATGTCCAAGCTTGATATTTCTGAAAAAAGACTTCCACAAGATGGAAGAATTTCATTAAAAATAGCTGGTAGAGCAGTCGATGTTCGAGTATCAACAATGCCTTCTGGACATGGTGAGAGAGTTGTTTTACGACTACTAGATAAGCAAGCTGGAAATCTTAGTTTAGAGGCGCTTGGCATGGACAATGCGTCCATGCAAGTAATTGATCAATTGATACATAAACCACACGGCATCATTCTCGTCACAGGGCCGACAGGCTCTGGAAAAACAACCACATTATATGCTGCTCTAGAGCGCATCAACGATAACAGCCGTAACATCATGACAGTCGAAGACCCAATCGAGTATCTAGTTGATGGTATTGGACAGACTCAAGTCAATACGAAAGTAAAAATGACGTTTGCACGCGGCCTTCGAGCAATTTTGCGTCAAGATCCAGACGTGGTGATGGTTGGCGAAATTCGAGATCTTGAAACAGCGGAAATTGCAGTACAAGCGAGCTTAACTGGACATCTTGTACTTTCAACATTACATACAAATACCGCAAGTGGAGCAGTTACGCGTCTTCGTGATATGGGGATTGCACCCTACCTTCTCGCGTCTAGTTTAATCGGTGTCCTTGCTCAGCGACTGATCCGCGTACTTGATGATGAAACGAAAGTTCCTTACGTTGCTTCAGACTACGAATGCGAAGTTCTTGGCATAGATTCAGTAAATGCTCCCACACTTTATAAAGCGGGAACTGGAGGCAATCGCGGATTTATTGGGCGTACAGGTATATATGAGCTACTTACACTCGATGATCACATGCGAGAGATAATTCACGACGGTGCAAGTGAGCAGGAACTCGAACGACATGCTCGCAAGACTAGTGAGAGTATTCGCGCTGATGGTCGTCGCCTGATCATGTCAGGCAAAACAACATTCGATGAAGTTCTCTCTGTAACACGTGAAAACTAGTAATAGTTTATGGGTGCATTTGAATACACTGCGATGGATCAAGCTGGTAAGCAAGCTAAAGGGATACTAGAGGGCGACACACCAAAACATATTCGGCAGTTACTTCGTGATCGCAAGCTTTTACCCATCAACATCACTGAAGTTGCTCAAAAGGAAGCGCGCAGGCAACGTAGCTTCTCGTTTCGTAAAGGTATGACATCTGATGAGCTCGCACTCATAACTAGACAGCTTGCATCACTATCGCAATCAGGGATTCCACTTGAAGAAGCATTATTAGCAGTGTCGCAACAAAACGACAACCAACGAACAAAAAGTATTTTATTAGGTGTGCGTACTAAGGTTATGGAAGGCTATACGCTCGCAGATGGACTTAGTGATTTTCCACAAGCGTTTCCCGAATTATATCGAGCAACTATTGCTGCCGGCGAACAGTCCGGACATCTTGATGCTGTATTAGAGCGCTTAGCAGACTATACCGAGTCTCGACAGGAGCTTAAGCAAAATATCACTAATGCTATGGTCTACCCTGCTGCATTAATTGTTATGGCGATCCTCATTATTTCTTTTATGCTGGCAACGGTCGTACCAAAAATAGTAGGTGTCTTTCAAAGCACTCAAGCTCAATTACCTAGTCTAACGCGTAATCTAATTGCGACCAGTGAGTTTCTTTTGAATTATTGGCTAATATTAATTATTGCTACATCAATCATCGGATACGGATTATGGCGACTGCTGCAACTAAACGGTCCGCGCTTTGCTTACCATCGATTTCTACTGAAATTGCCAATTATAGGCAGGTTGAGTCGCGGCACAAATGCTGCGCGCTTTACACGTACTCTTAGTATTCTTGCGGGAAGCGGTGTCCCTATTCTCGAAGCACTTAATATTTCAGCAGAAGTTATTGAAAATTTAACCATGCGCAACGCGGTCATTGAAGTGGCTACTCGTGTACGCGAAGGGGAATCGATCAGTAAATCACTAGCAGTCAGTAAATTATTTCCGCCAATGATAATTCACCTAATCGCTAGCGGCGAAGCAGCCGGCAGGCTCGAAGAGATGTTAGGCCGTGCGGCGGTCGTACAGGAGCGTGAAGTAAATGGCATTATTGCGACACTGCTTGGTATATTACAGCCATTAGTGATCGTAATAATGGGCGGTATAGTGTTAACTATTGTCTTAGCTATTTTATTGCCCATTTTTGAAATCAACAGCTTAATTCGTTAGTAAAAACCCTTAAGCGATACACGCTATGTACAGATTTAATAAATCTGACAATAATAAATAGCCAGAAGATTCTTTTAATTTATTATCAAAATATCAGTGTAACCGTAGCCCATCACGAATAATACCGACAACCACGCCTTCGATAACTAGTAGTTGTTCTTCAAGGTTAACTACAATAGGTTCGAAGTCATCGTTTTCTGGCATTAGTGATACGACCGAGCCAGTCTGCCGATAGCGTTTTACTGTAACTTCATCTTCGATGCGTGCAACAATGATCTGTCGATTGCGCACTTCTGGTGTGCGGTGTACGGCGACCAAGTCGCCATCAAGTATCCCTGCATCCTGCATACTCATACCTTCTACACGCAATAGGTAATGAGGTTTAGGATTAAATAATTGAGGGTCAATTCTGTAATGAGTTTCTATATTCTCCTCTGCAAGAATAGGGTTACCGGCAGCAACCCGACCGACCAATGGCAGACCCATTTGGTCACGCAAGGAGTCTTTCAACTGAATACCACGTGATGTGCCTGGCATCAGATCCAATAAGCCTTTACGTTGCAACGCACGAAGGTGCTCCTCAGCTGCATTAGAAGATTTAAAACCAAGCTCATTTGCAATCTCAGCCCGTGTCGGAGGCATTCCAGTTTCGTAAATACAGTCTTGAATTAACTCAAGAATTTGCTTTTGTCGTGGGGTCAATTCGCGCATTTTTTAAATCCCTGTATATATTCACAGTATGCTGTCATTATATACAGTACTATAAACAGTGCAAGCTCCTTTCTTGAAAAAAACACTGCATGATCAGCACCCTTTTAGCTGACTCTCCAAATTCAGAATCTTAAGAAAGTTAAAGCCTATAATTAGCCAAAATAGAATCCCGCTAGATAAATAAATCTAGTCACATAAGCGCTTAAGTCAGCCTAGCATTACTTAGGGCTGAGCATTCTAGAATTCAGAAATTGTGATACCGATCAGTTTTGATTCATGCATTTACTATTAATTATTACTTTTAAGTCACTCGTTTTTGACAAATGATAATAAAAACAACCATTTTCGTTGCAGCGGCATTGAGTTTAAGAAATAATACAACAGTTGATATATCCAAACTAATTAAGGGACCTTTCAAATGAAAAAGACTGCACTTAGAGCTAGCGGACTCGTGCTTCTTCTCGCTATGGCCGCAGGCTGCGCTACAACAGGTTTAGATGAAGTGAAAGCTACGGCAGATCGAGCTGCAGCAGACGCTGCTGCTGCTGTATCTGCTGCTGAAGCAGCGCGCGCTGCTGCAGACCGAGCTGGACAAGCTGCTGCCGCTGCACAAAGCGCTGCTGCTGAGGCTCAAGCTTGCTGTGAAGCGAATAGCGAAAGCATGGAGCGTATGTTTCAGAAATCGATGTCTAAATAATTTAAGTCAAGACTACCTTTACTTAGAGCATCTACCTAAACGCCACGCTTTTCGTGGCGTTTTTTTATTCACATTTCTTTTACGTCATCAATAACTACTATGCTTTGGCCCACGACAATTGGTACTCCATCCAGTCGCTTAGCCATAGCCTCGATAATATTCCAATCGAGCTGACCAGTCCGCTCTATTGTTGCCTCTATAAACTGCTCAGTAATAAGAGTTAGCGGATCTTTACTGGGTAATTCATTATTCAACGGCACAATATCAGTATCCAAATCTTGGATATGTCCCTCAATTCCCTCTGGCAATAACGGCTGTGACGACTCTAGTAACTGGTGTGCTTCAGCAATAATATATTCACCATCCCAGCCCATTTTCATCGGCATATCTATAATTCGAACTTCTGCTTTAACATGAATTAAATCAAATAAGAGCTCGACGTCCTCTGGAAGCATTCTTATACACCCATGTGAGACGCGCATACCGACACCAGCCGGACGATTAGTTCCATGTATCAAGTAACCCGGCATACCGAGACGTAACGCTCTTGTACCTAATGGATTTTTGGGCCCTGGCGGCACCACCCTCGGCAGAGGATCACCTTCAGCCGCATGCTCATCACGAACTGACTGAGGTGGATACCAGGTAGGGTTTTTAGCCATGGCAACTATTTGAGTGCGGCCGAGCGGCGTCTCCCAATCCATTCGACCAATACTCATTGGGAAGGTATAAACTTTTGCAGACTCGCCTGCCGCAGGTTTCGGATAGTAATACATGCGGTATTCAGCAAGATTTAAAACGAGACCAGTTCGCGGCCCAGGCGGCAGTATGAATCGACTCGGTAAGATAACCTCTGTGCCCTCACCGGGTACCCATATATTGATATTAGGGTTCGCTCGAACGATATCCTGATAACCCAATCCATGACGCCGAGCAATATC
>JAQWOA010000001.1 GCA_029246105.1 Woeseiaceae bacterium
CCATTAACATCTATAAGATTATTTATATTAAATCGACCATTTAAGTCTTCAATTTTTCCAGTCAAAACTCCTTGAACTGAATCGTTATTGACAGGCAAGTCTGGCAAATTACTAGCCCATAACTCACCCAAATGGTCAGTCTGACTATTAATTCCATCATCATGTAGAATGTTACGCACCCATGATTCTGCGCCAAGTGCGACCTGCATGCCTTGCTCATGAAACAGCAGAGTCATTGTACGTCGGACATCCAGCGCATTATTCCAAATAAGTCCAGCTGCGAGAGACCCGGTAAGAGCTGTAATCAACATTGCTGTAATTAAAGCTACACCACGATTTCTCCTCAAGCTTCTCATGAAGCAATCTCTATAATTCTACGAATTTCACCTTCATCTTTAAGTGTCAGAATTACCTCAACCGCTCTTGGTCTAATTGTTAAATTTATATCCCCTTGAGCCTCTAAGGGTGGCCATTGATTTGTGACTTGACCATTATCGTCATACAAGAGAATTTCGAAACTCAATACCTCATCTAGAATTTTGGTTGATATCGTATCACTGGAATATGTTGCATCGAGTACGTTGTAGTAAATTCGGTAAAGCTCGTCATCTTCAAGCATATAAACGCTGCGCTGCAGTGTGCTTCTTGGAAGTCCGGCTGGATTACTCCAGCTTCCATGGGTGATAGCGAGGGCAAAATCATTGGCTGCAGAAACCATTAGTGCAGGCATATAGCTATCACCAAGTTCGCTACGAATAGGACGAGGAGCTGCAGCAGTCAAATCATTATTCAAGTAGCGAACTGTTCGCTGAATAGCTTGTAGTCTATCCATGCGATCATTTAAAAATTCAGCATTTGAGAATGTTTGGCCTAGGGTTGTATAGGCGAGAAGGGTAAGCACTCCAAAAATTGCCAAAGCAACCAGGACCTCTATAAGGGTAAATCCTTTTGAATGATGGAAGCTCATTGGTTGCTACTTTCACCAGAGTTTACTGTTCGTGAAAGCGCCCACGCTCGGTTTGCCTCACCAGGTAATCCTTGCGGGCCAAAAAAACCGGTAACTGTTCTGATATTATCATCGCTACCCTCCAGCGATACTTCAACCTCAATACGATATAAGTTATCGACACCTGTTTCTTCAATCGTAGTCCGCAGATTCCAATCCCTATTTACGTATTGCACCTCTCCATTACTACTGCCTACATCTGGCGCTTCAGATGCCAAGCGTAACTCAGTAATGTGATTTTGTGCTATCCAGCTGGCATATGTTCTATCACGTAATATATGAGCTGTATAAGTCATCTGACTCATGCTTGTAGTGACCGCCGTTAAAGATAAAGCTACAATTGCGAGTGCGACCATCACCTCCAGTAAGGTAAATCCTTTATTATTGTTCCTATACATCAATCAAATCTTATCCAGATTAATGATTTCGAGCACTCCAAGTACATCACCACGTAACGCAATAACAGCATTATCTTGGTCGCGTACAAAATGCAACTCAAATGGCGTAATGTCGCCACTCGAGTAAATTAATAGGTGAGGAGAATAAACTTCGGTTGCTGTTTGCAACTTATTATCGTCTTTAAAGATGACTGGATCGTCATCGAGTAGAATTACCTTGTTTTCCAAATATAGCTCGAGATTAATTTCATCAGGAAGTGCGCGCAAGCGCAAGGTATCGTCACCATAGACCCCAGTCCATCGCTCTGTATACGCATTGTATTCAACAAAGCGGTAACCTGTAGTCATCACTTCAATACCAAACTCTCGGCCTTGCATTTCAGCCTCATCTTGAGCAACTTCGGTAAGGGCGATGAAACGCTGTACCTCAATTGAAACTTGTCGATCACTACGGAGAATGCCAACAGAAAAAGATGACACTGAAAGAATGATGCCAACAATAACAATAACGACCATTATTTCTAATAGCGAAAACCCATTTTGCTTATTTCGCAAAGCCAAAGGAATGATTATATCAATTGATATGATTAAGGATCCCAGTTGCCAATATCTGCAGCTGCGCCAATGCCACCCGGCCTCCCATCTGCGCCAAACGAATAGATGTCAATTGAACCATGATTTCCCGGATTTAAATATTGGTATGCATTACCCCAGGGATCTTTATTTAAGCGCTCAATATATCCCTCCGGTCTCCAGTTTTTAATGCTTGTGTCATTTGGAGCAACAACTAATGCTTCTAGGCCTTGTTGTGTCTGGGGATAAGAGAAATTATCCAGCCGATACATTTTTAATGCCCCTTCAAAGGTAGCGATCTCGGCCTTCACAGCTGTTACGCGTGCATCATCAACTCTTCCGATGACATTTGGTGCGACAATGGCAGCCAATATCCCGATAATGATTACAACGACCATTATCTCAATAAGCGTAAAACCACCTTGTCTGCGATTATATATGCGATGCTGTATCACTCGTTATACTCCATGGAATTGCATTACTTAACTAATGCTTATTATATCAAATATAAGGACTATGCGAATCGAAAAGATATTAAAAATCACTTCAGTAAGATCCACGCAAACCTATATAATGCGCGACCTTGGATGTTCAGCAATTGGAGAGAGTCATGAGTAATGCAATGATATTTCCTGGTCAAGGTTCTCAATCAGTAGGAATGCAATCCGATCTGGCTGCAAACTTCTCATTGGTTCAAGAAACCTATGAAGAGGCAAGTGAAGTTCTAGGTTATGACCTCTGGAACTTAGTCCAAAATGGACCAATCGAACAACTTAACAAAACTGTAATAACTCAACCCGCAATGCTGACCGCAGGTGTTGCGGCATACAGGGTTTGGTTAGCGGAAGGTGGTTCTACTCCGCACCATGTGGCAGGCCATAGCCTTGGAGAATATACCGCACTTGTAGCAGCTGAATCATTTAGCTTCTCAGGTGCTATGAGAGTTGTAATTGAGCGCGCTCAGCAGATGCAAAATGCAGTTCCAGCTAACATTGGCGCAATGGCTGCTATTATTGGGTTAGATGACAGTGAAGTAATAGCGGCATGTGACGAGGCGACAAGTGGCGGAATTGTCGAGCCAGTCAACTTCAATTCACCCAACCAGGTCGTTATTGCAGGTCACAAGGAAGCAGTTAATGACGCAATGTACCTATGTGAAAAGGCTGGAGCACGTCGAGTTATGTTGCTTCCGGTGAGCGTACCTTCGCACTCGTCTCTAATGACTGACGCGGGCAAAAAATTGCAGGCTGTGTTGAGTACTGCGAATATTAAAACACCCGTAATTAACACTATTGCGGCAACTGACGGTCAACCGTATAACGATGCCGATGATATTCGGTCACGCTTGTCGCGACAGGTATACGGTCCTGTACATTGGGTAAAAACCGTAAAATTCATGATTGAGGCTGGAGCTACTACAATCATAGAATGTGGACCTGGGAAGGTTCTAACTGGCCTATGCCGTCGAATTAATAGAAATACATCTGTCTCATTTATTGATTCAGTAGATAGCCTGCAGAAATCGTTAATTGCATAGCTAAAAATAAGGAATCCATATGACAAATAATTACAGGTCCGACGTTTTAAGCGGAGAAGTGGCATTAGTAACTGGTGCGTCACGTGGTATTGGAGCATCTATCGCACAAGCTCTAGCCGGCGCTGGTGCCATTGTAATAGGTACTGCCACTAGCGAGGAGAGAGCTGATGGTATCAGTGAGGCTCTTGCTGATAACGGTCGTGGCATTGTATTGGATGTAGGAGATGATGATTCCATTCAAGCGGTAATCAAGGATATTCAAAGCTCAGAAGGAAACCCATCAATCCTCATTAATAACGCTGGCATCACGAAAGACAATCTTCTAATGAGGATGAAGCAGAAAGAGTGGGATGATGTTATAGCGACAAATCTGACTGGACTCTTTCGCGTAAGCAAGGCATGCCTTCGTGGCATGATAAAAGCAAAGAAAGGACGCATTATTAGTATCGCTTCCGTTGTCGCTGTCATGGGTAACCCAGGTCAAGCCAACTATGCAGCAACAAAGGCAGGTATGATTGGTTTTTCGAAATCTTTAGCCAGGGAAATAGGCTCACGTGGAATCACTGTAAATGTCGTGGCACCTGGCTTTATTGATACCGATATGACAAAAATTCTACCAGAAGAGCAGCGCGCAGCCATGCTTGAGCAAGTACCCTTGGGTAGGCTTGGAGCTAGCACTGATGTTGCAAATGCGGTGTTATTTCTAGCATCGGATGGCGGCGAATACATCACTGGTGAGACCTTGCATGTCAATGGTGGGATGGTGATGGATTGAAATGCTATAGATTGCCAAGTCTGATTCACATACAATGTGCAGCCACGAGAGAGCTGGGTCCATAATTTTTAAGTAAAAATCAAAGGCTTACAGTTTTTTCGAGTATAAAAACAAGCTACTATATAATTCATTTAGGGTATTCCATAATAAAGTTTTTGAGTCTTTTCGGGAGTAATAAAGACTATGAGCAGTATCGAAGAACAAGTTAAAAGTATCGTTGCCGAACAACTCGGAGTTAAAGAGGAAGAGGTAACAAATGAAGCTTCATTCGTCGATGAATTGGGCGCTGACTCACTCGACACCGTCGAATTAGTAATGGCACTGGAAGAGGAGTTTGAGACAGAAATTCCTGATGAAGATGCTGAAAAAATCACGACTGTCCAAGAAGCAATAGACTTCGTAACATCTCGACAAGGGGATCCAGTCAAAAGCGAGGACTGAATTAAGTACCAGCGCGACGACTACTTAAGCTCGTCGCGGTTTTTTTTAAATCGGCTTTTCTGCCACTTCTAGATGAAACTACTTTGAGTAAACAACGTGTTGTAATCACTGGTATGGGAATAATCTCCCCAGTTGGTAACGAACTTGATGTTGCGTGGTCAAATGTTCTTGAAGGTTTATCTGGTGTCGTTAAGATTGAAAGTTTTGATACCAGCACCTTTCCAACGCAAATCGCTGGCCTTGTCAAAAACTTCAATGCTGACGCATATCTGTCAAAAAGTGATCAACGCAAGAACGATCCATTTATTCACTATGGTGTTGCTGCTGTCATGGATGCTGTTACCGATTCAGGTCTTGAGATCACGGAAGATAATGGTCATAAAATTGGTATTGCCATGGGTTCTGGAATAGGTGGCATCAAGACTATCGAAGAAAATCATAAGAAAATGCTGGCCGGCGGTGTTCGTAAATTGTCACCATTCTTTATACCCGGAAGCATTATTAACATGACATCAGGAAAGGCGAGCATATTGAAGCATATAACTGGGCCAAATCTTTCGATTGTTACAGCATGTGCAACATCAGCACATTGTATTGGTTTGTCGGCACGAAGTATTGCGCATGGAGATGCCGACGTTATGCTTGCTGGTGGATCTGAGTTTGCAACAACCCCTCTTGGAATGGGTGGATTTTGCTCTTCACGGGCAATGTCGACTCGCAATGATGACCCAAAGAGTGCAAGCCGGCCATTTGAAGTCGATCGCGATGGATTTGTCCTTAGTGATGGCGCTGGTTGTGTAGTACTCGAAGAATTGGAACATGCAAAGGCACGTGGCGCTAAAATTTATGCTGAAGTTATTGGTTTTGGAATGAGTGGTGATGCTTATCATATTACTTTACCACCCGCTGATGGTGAGGGAGCAAGAAAATGCATGACGGCGGCTATTCGTGATGCAGAAATTAATGCATCTGATATTGACTATCTGAATGCTCATGGAACATCGACTCTTGCTGGCGACATAGGTGAAACAACGGGCATAAAACGTACATTTGGTAATGCAGCGAAAACACTTATTGCAAGCTCAACCAAATCCACAACTGGCCATCTTTTGGGCGCTGCCGGTGCAATAGAGGCTATTTTCTGTGCATTATCAATTCGTGATCAAGTAATACCGCCCACAATTAATTTAGATGAGCAAGATTCTGAGTGCGACCTTGATTACACCGCAAACGTAGCACGTGAAGCTAAAATACAAACTACAATTTCAAACTCCTTTGGATTTGGCGGTACCAACGGAAGTATTGTCCTAAGGGCCTTTGAGTAGCCTAATATCCGATATCTCTGGAGCTGATGAGCTTAGAAAACTCAATCAGGTATTTCCAGATCGATATCCATTTCTACTGCAAAGCACTGCCTGTAGTAGCGATCTTGGTCGATACGATATCCTATTTGCATTCCCCGAAGATTCATTGGTTCTTGAAGATATCTCTCAACTAGTAGGCAAGCGGGTCATACCAGAGTCGACTTTTCTTGAATCTTTGGATGCCTGGTGGCTTGATGAAAAAACTAATCCAAATAAAAGTCATCTTCCATTCCATGGAGGCTGGTTTTTATATCTCGGCTACGAACTTGCTGCAGAAATTGAATGCAGCCTTAATTTAAAAAAAGATCCATTACTGCCAGTGGCCTTTGCAGTTCGTTGCCCAGCTGCCTTAATTTATGATCATCAGAAAAAAATATGTGTATTCATCAATGAAAATAACTGCCCTAAAATAAGCTCCTCATTACAAGTAGATATAGAAGCTCTTGATTCTATGACTAGCAATACAGAAGTAGAAGCTTTAGCCAAAAACGAAGATGATCCAGCTCAATATACTAGTGCGGTTATTAACGCAAAAAAATATATACAAGAGGGAGATATTTACCAAGCGAATCTATCTCGAAAATGGACAGTTCAGATTTCACCTGAAACCTCCGCTGAGGCAATTTATAGGAAATTATGTGCCACTAATCCTGCTCCTTTTTCCGGTATTGCACACTGGAATGGAACATCAATAATTTCATCTTCACCAGAGCGACTCATTTGCATCGATGACGGTGAAGTTTCGACTCGTCCTATCGCAGGAACCCGGCGTAGGGGAGGCGACGAAATCGCAGATAATAGCTTATCCAGTGAGCTATTTAATCACCCAAAGGAGCTCGCTGAACATGTAATGCTTATCGACCTTGAAAGAAATGATTTAGGTCGGATTTGCATACCTGGTTCGGTTAAGGTTGATGAAATGATGGTTCTCGAAAGTTATGCACATGTACATCATATTGTTTCAAGCGTGCAAGGTAAGCTCCGTAAAGAAGTGTCTCCTGGTGACTCAATTGCTGCTGTTTTTCCAGGTGGCACAATTACAGGCTGCCCAAAAATACGCTGCATGCAGATTATAGATGAACTCGAATATATGCATCGCGGTGCCTATACTGGGTCCTTTGGTTTCCTTAATCGAGATGGCAGCCTCGATTTAAATATATTAATTCGAACTATGGTTAAGCATGGTGATGAAGTTACATTTCGAGCAGGTGCTGGCATTGTTGCGGAATCAGATTCGCAAGCTGAGCTAGATGAAACTCGTGCTAAAGCAGAGGGCATGTTACGAGTCTTTAAAGATGATTGATTGGTTTTCAAACGAAGAAAAAATTGGTGCGATTCCTTTAAATGATCGTGGTTTTCAGTATGGTGACGGTCTATTTGAAACAATTGCGATTCGTGATGGTGAGTTACGCTTGTGGCATTATCATGTTGCTCGACTTGCCAGGGGTTGTAAAACATTAGGCATTAAAATGCCATCAGATGACTTTTTACGTAAAGGCGTAATGCATGCCCTTCATAAAAGTGATACAAAAAAATCTTCTGCTATTGCTAAGATTATTATAACAGCAGGAGTTGGCCCACGTGGTTACGGGCGAACTGAAAACATTTCACCATCCACTCTATTTGCTGTCTTTCCAGTCATACCGTATAGAGCCGCTGCTTATAAAGATGGAATTGACTTAGCGCTTTGCCAAACACGACTCGCGATTAACTCATCTTTCGCAGGTTTGAAAACATTAAACCGCCTAGAGCAAGTATTGGCACGCAATGAGTTCAACGAAACGGAGCTAACCGAAGGGCTAACAATGGATGCGGATGACAATATTATCTGCGGCACTATGAGCAACGTATTTTTTATCGAAGGCAGAACAGTTCATACTCCTTCTTTAAATCGTTGTGGTGTTGCAGGTGTTATGCGACAACATATCCTGACATGTCTTGAGGAACAAAAAATTTCTACAAAAATTCATAAAATTAATTTTTCTGAAATACGAGATTTTGATGAGGCATTTATATCAAATAGCCAAATCGGAATATTGCCTGTTCGGTGTTGTGGCAATACACATTGGAAATCTACAGAAAGAACTCAGGAAATAATGTTAATAATGGCGGCCAACAAAGTAATAGAATGTCACTTATGAGGCGCCCCCAAAAAATATTTTCATTAATATTATCTGCAATCTTTATCAGTGTATTAACGCTAAATTATCAAGTTAATAATTTCATGGATAAGCCGCTAAACATAACGGATAGTGAAATCCCTTTCGAAATAATTACAGGTACTTCCTTTTCATCAATTTCAGATAAATTGGTCAAAAAAGAGCTTATTGATAACGATTATTTACTACATATCTATGCGCGCTGGCATGGCTTGACCGGCAAATTGCAAGCTGGCGAATACCTAATCACGATTGGCACAACACCTAAATCGCTTCTTGATCAGTTTATCAATGGATCAGTGAGGCTATATACTTTTACTCTTATTGAGGGCTGGAACTATCGAGAAGTTTTGCAGGCATTACATACAAATGAAGCAGTAGAAGCGACATTGACTTACGAAAATTGGCCTTCGTTTCTTGTTTCACAAGGGTCAGAGATAACCCATCCGGAGGGTTTATTTTTACCTGAGACATATCGATTTCCTCGTAATACCACAGATCGTGAGCTACTACGTCAAGCGTACCAATTGATGCAATCTGTTATTGCAAACGAGTGGGAACATAGGCAGGGTGATTTACAAGTTAAATCACCTTATGAAGCTCTCATACTTGCATCAATTGTAGAAAAGGAAACTGCAAGAATTGACGAACGAGCTAAGATAGCTGGTGTATTTACGCGGCGCCTTGAGAAACGCATGAGGTTGCAGACGGATCCGACAGTTATCTATGGAATTGGTCCATCCTTTAATGGAAACTTAACTCGTGAAAACATGAAAACAGACACTCCATATAACACCTATACGCGTCATGGACTTCCTCCAACACCTATAGCTATGCCGGGTAGGGCTGCTATTAATGCTGTTTTACATCCAGAGATTGGTGAGGAACTTTATTTTGTTGCAACGGGCCTTGAAGATGGAAGCCATAAGTTCTCCATCACAAAAAAAGAGCATGACAAGGCTGTTGCAGAGTACTTATTTCGATTTCGCTTACGTGAAAAACGGCAATCGGGTAAATAAATTGAAACGCGGGCAATTTATATCCATTGAAGGCATTGAGGGTGTCGGAAAATCAAGCAATATTAGTGCCATCGCGAAATGTCTCAAAAGTGCCGAAATTGAGTTTTTAATAACTCGAGAGCCAGGCGGTACGCCAGTTGCAGAAAATATTCGTACGTTGCTGAAGGATCGCAATAATGAATCAATACCTGAGGTTGCTGAATTATTGATGATGTTTTCTGCGCGATCTTTAAATGTAAGAAATGTCATTCTTCCAGCTCTAAAGTCTGGCAAATGGATTATTTGCGATCGATTTACTGATTCTAGTCGAGCCTATCAAGGTGGAGGGCGTGGGCTTTCAATGGAAATGGTAGATGATTTGGCTAATTGGGTTCATGGTGACGTAAATCCAGACCTTACAATCCTTCTCGATGCACCGGTTGATGTAGGCATGACTCGAATCAGCGATAGAGGGCAGCCTGATCGGATTGAAAGCGAAAAACATGGCTTCTTCGAGCGAGTTCGCGAATGTTATTTAAATTTAGCAAAACGTGAGCCCAAAAGGTTCGTTGTTATTGATGCAAATAGAGACCTCAGTGAAGTTCAAGATGACATTCGAGAAATAATCCAACGAACTATTGATAATAACTAACTTTAATAAAAGTTTTTAAGTAATTGTAAAATGGAAATAAACTGGCTAAATAATTTTGCTGAAGGTTGGTTAAACCGTAGTCGTCAAAATAGATTACCCCATGCAGTTATGCTGACTGGCCCTGTGGGCGTTGGCAAGCGCGCCGCTGCAGCTTGGATATCCAGGCAAAAACTCAGTATGGATTCATTGACTTCGGTACCTGTGCACCCAATAGGAGAACTCATTCACCCGGATATGCACTGGATTTCTACAGCAGAAGACAAAAAAACTATTGGTATAGATCAGATTCGTACTTTAATAAATGAATTCAGTCTTACAAGCTATGAAGGTTCCGGCAAGGTTGCTGTCATTGAGCCCGCGAATGAAATGACAATAAATGCAGCTAACAGCTTACTCAAGTTGCTTGAAGAGCCCCCTGGTGACTCACTTTTAATACTTGTCGCAGATCGTTTAGGTAAACTTCCTGCAACAATATTCAGTCGATGTCAGCGAATAGATATCTCCATACCGCCAGAGGAACTATCTATGAAATGGCTTAATACATACCAATCGGGGCCGACATGGGCCGAGGTGTTACGCATTAGTGGTGGGGCTCCTTTGAGGGCATTACTGACGCTCGATCAGCAAGAAACCGGTATTTCTATGACTCAGGACCTGCAGAAGTTGACCAACGGCAGTGCTTCAGCGATTGAGATTGCAGCGCGCTGGTCAAAACTTGACACAGATTTTGTTCTAGATTGGCTAGCTCAACAGGTGAATCTTTCAATACTGGCAATATCAGTAGGTCGAGAATTCTCCGACGGTCTAGTAATAGATGATTCGCTACTGAAACAAATAAAGAAACCAAATTTATTCATTTTTTTAGACCATATCAATATCTTACAGGCGAAACCTAGAGGCTCATTTAATGTTCAACTGACTTTTGAGGGCCTTTTGATTGATTTGTCCAATAGACTCGTGGATTGCAATCTAATGGCACCCATAGATGGCATGGATCTAATGAAATCACGTCGCTATGATTATTAACTGATTTTGGCCCTTTATTATTTATATGCGTATAATGTATATTATGTTAAATAAAGTATTATCAACCGTAGTTCGTGGAATTAAGGGCTCATTAACAATCAAAGAAACATAGTCCCCCTCTTTTGAGAATCTATAGCATGAAACCAAATTGGTTGGCTGTTGCTGCTTTTGTTGCTGCCTTAGGTGTCTTGCTTGGTGCATTCGGGACCCATATCGTCAAGGATAGTGTGTCAATTGGGATGCTTGCCATATTTGAAACTGGAGTTAGGTATCAGATGTACCACGCATTTGGACTCATTGTAGTTTCATGGACTGCAACACTCTGGCCCAATAATTACCTGATAGTAGCGTCTGGATGGTTATTTACAATTGGCTTAGTAATATTCTGCACTAGTCTTTACCTTATGGTGTTAACAGATGCTCGTTGGCTAGGTGCAATTACGCCAGTTGGTGGCCTTTGTTTAATTCTCGGTTGGTTGGCAATAGCTCTAGCTGCATTACGAGGCGATAAAGCTTAATACGAAATTTTTTCTCGCCTCAAATTAGGCCGCATTATGAGCATTTGCACCACTCCAGTGGCGCGTTCAGTGAACGCACTTTCGCAATAACACAAGTAGTAATCCCAAAGGTGAATAAAACTATCGGAAAAACCAAGTTTACGAATATCTTCTATATGCGCAAAAAAACTATTGTGCCAATGGTTTAACGTTTTTGCATAATGTGGAGCCATATCCTCCAAGTGAAAAACACGCATATCTGTATACCTAGTTATTGTTTCCGTCATTGAAGTGACAGAGGTAAGACAGCCACCTGGAAAAATATACTTATTAATAAAGTCGACACTATTTTTATATTGCTTATAACGTTGATCGGCAATAGTGATAGCCTGTAAAAGCATTTGCCCATCTGGCTTTAACAATTCACAGCACTTTTTAAAATAAGATGCGTGAAATGAATGACCTACAGCCTCAATCATTTCGATAGAGACAAGTTTGTCAAAGTTGCCACTAAGGTCTCTATAATCTTGGTGCAAAATAGTAATTCTATCTTCAAGACCAGCCTCCTTGATGGCTCTCTGAGCATAGTCAAATTGCTGTTGTGAAATAGTTGTGGTTGTAACATGACAGCCATAATTTGTGGCGGCATAAATAGCAAAACCTCCCCACCCTGCCCCTATTTCAATCACTGAGTCACCGATTTTGAGATCTAGTTTCTTGCAAATTCTATCAAGCTTTTGTGTCGCTGCAGTCTCAAGTGATGCATCTGGTGGATCAAAAAATGCACAGGAATACATCATTTTTTGATCGAGCCAGAGCTGGTAAAACTCATTACTTAAATCATAGTGTGCCGCGATATTTTTCCTGCTTCCTCGACGCGTATTCTTATTTAATGCATGCAATAACTTACGCATCGGTAATTTAAGCAATGCTAAACCCGAATCAACTTTTTCTAAAACATCTCGATTTCGGATTAGAATTCGCAAAACATCAACTAATTCATCACAAGTCCAATATTGTTGCATGTATGCTTCACTAGCACCTATTGCTCCACCGAATGCAATACAACTATAAAACTTCGCATTAACCACATTTATATAAATTGATTTTGGAAAATCTTCTGTCAAATTACCAAATACCATGGTCTTCTCACCTTCGGTAACTGTAATTTGACCCTCTTGTAATTTTTCAAAACGAGACAGTACAGCGCGGCGAGAAAAGGTATTGAAGCTGTATTTAGATAAGGATTTTGGAGTAGCGCTTTTGTTCATCGAATTGTCGCTTCCTTTTTCTTATTCGGATGCACATATACAGGACATCGCTTAATCCAAAGACGAAGAGCCTGCCAATGAATAGCCAAAACAATCTTGAGAGTCATGAATGGGAATTTAAGTAGCACACGGGCCAGTGAAAATGAATTTAAATTTTTACGCTTAAGTAACATTGATGCATTAAAAAAGCATTTGCCATCTTTCGAATTCGCCATATAAACCGAAAGACAATCAGAGGGTTTAGAAAGTATCCAATTATACTCAAGCTCCATAGGCATGAATGGCGAAACATGCATTTTCTTGATAGGAGTAAAATGGTAAGAAAAATCTGTTATGACAGCAATACGACAATCCATAACATAGGTCTCACGCTCTCCCCATGGAGTATTATTAACCTCTGCGACGATGTATTCGAGCTCTTGCTCATCCTTTGAAAAACAATAGTAAAAACTGACAGGGTTAAAGCAATAGCCAAAATAAGACAGATTTGTAAGCAATCGAATTGGTCCACCAGGCCGACTGCCAGTTTCCTTATATACTAAGCTTCGAATTGCATCCCCAAGATTCAGTCTACCAGACCCAAAGTGGTCGCTTCGTCGAAATCGTGCCAGTGCTGGTCGAGTTGTTGACCAAAACCAATTCTGAGCAAAGATAGTCGGTAACTCTTCAAGGTCAAGATACATCATGAATAGACGATAATTGAACTGGTTTACCGCCGGAGTTTTACGGGAATGCCTAACCTGCCCTTCATAAATGCAGCTATTCATTATGAAGCCTCTCATTAAAATGACGAAGAGCAGCTAATGCACTTTCTACTCCGTCTTCATGGAAACCATTCCCCCAGTAGGCTCCACAGAAAAAAGTTCTATCCCTATTAATTTCCGCTTGGCGAAGCTGTACATTCAAAGAATCTCTTGAAAAAATTGGATGCTCATATTGGATTCGGCATAGGATCTTATCAGTACTAATACGCTGATCATTATTCAGTGTTACTAGATACTGCTTATCTGCTTTGAGTTTCTGCAGGATATTCATGTTATATGTAACAGTGACATGGTCCGTCAAATTTTGAGGGATATGATAATTCCACGCTGCCCATGCCATAGATCTTCTTGGCATTAATGAATCATCAGTATGCAGAACTGCCTCATTGGATTGATACTTTATAGCACTAAGGACCTCACGTTCAGCTTCCGTCGAATCGTCAATTAAGGATAATGCTTGATCGCTATGGCAAGTGATAAATACATAATCGAAAGACTCTCTCCCTGCAGACGATGATTGGATTTCTACTCCCTCAGGAGTGCGACAAATTGATAATACTGGGCTATTGAGACGAATTCGATCACGGTAACCAGCTACGAGTTTATCAACATATTGGCTAGACCCACCCTTAATTACTCGCCATTGAGGTCTATCAGTGATCTGCAATAAACCATGATTTGCAAAAAAACTTAATAGAAACCTCAGAGGCATATTTAAAACTGAACCTGGCTCTGCAGACCAAATAGCAGCTGCCATTGGTACTAAATAGTGATCAATGAAGGTTTGGCTGTATTTCTTTCTTCGAAGAAAGTCACCCACCAATTCTGAGCCATCAAGATTATCTTTACTTTTTAAACCTTCCCGATTAAAGCGCAATATTTCGTAAATCATGCGATAAAAACTCGGACTTAAAATATTTCGACGTTGTGCAAATAAAGTATTTAAGGATGAACCGCTATATTCGAGTCCTGTGCGTTCAGACTGCACACTAAAACTCATTTCACTTGGTTGAGATATCTGACCGATCTCATCAAGAAGACTAATAAAATTTGGGTATGTACGATCATTAAATACTATAAAACCAGTATCTATCGCGAGCTGACGTCCGTTCTCATGAATATGCACAGTATTGGTATGTCCACCAATATGCTCACTAGACTCAAAAACTGTAATTTCATGATTTTGATGAAGTTTATATGCAGCAACATTACCTGAAATTCCAGTACCTACGATTGCAATTTTCATAGTACTACTAGCGTTGCGGCACACGCTGCAATAATGATAAATCATAACCCATTGACTCGACTATGGAAGTTAGCTCAGCATATTCCTGGTCAGAAATTTTTGGCGTGCGGGCCATAATCCAAACAAAATCTCTTTTCTGACGACCAATAATGGTTTTTGAGTAAGTTTCGTCAAGATAAATGATTCTATAATCGGCTTTAATTGGCCAAATAAACTGCATTCCCCATAATGCGTTCGATTCCTTATCTAAAACAAAGCCCTTGGGATTGTATTTTTTCTGATCTCCATCGAAGCCGCCCTTTCTAAAGGTGAATGTTGTTGCGATAGTTCCATCATCATTTAATTCATAAGTTTCTACAGCATCGTATATGTCCCTCTCAAGGAAAGTTGGGATATTTGCTATTACATACCAGGAACCCATAAAGCGATTAATATCAACGCTTTCTACTGTTTTCATTTCAATCATATCCTTGGCGCATCCACTATTAAATATTACTACGAAAGTAAGTAGTAAAGCTTTCATTAGCTTAGGGTTCTTCTGCCTCATTAGTCTTTCCTTTTAATTAGTCCTTTATGCGGCAGGGCCCAGGGAAAAATGCATTCGTACTTCGAATATATTCAGCATAATCTGGTCGCCTCTCTGTAATCGTTTTTTCTAGCATCGTTACGCCAGATACTCTCAGTAGTAATAGGCTCATCAAAAGTGGTGATAACGCGAACCACCAATTTCCAGATGCCACAGCAAAGAGATAAAAAGCCCACCAAATACAAAAATCGCCGAAATAATTTGGGTGACGCGTGTATCGCCATAGCCCCGTATTTAAAACAAATTTATCGCTGCTTTTCAATCCTATTTGTTCGCGAGATTTGAATCGTGACAGCTGGTAATCACCTACTGCTTCAAAAGTAAAGCCTATTAGCCATAAAACTACTGCGACAAGGTCTATCCAGCTCAATGAAGCATCAGAGGTAATTGCAGGCAGTAATGGCAAGGACACAAGCCAGGCAAGTGCGCCCTGTAAACCGAAAATCTTATATAAGCTTTTTAAGGCGAAATTCGGCTGATTGTTAGCACGAATGATTCGGTACCGATAGTCTTCTGGCTGTCTCCAATTACGAATGGTGAGATAAATAGATAAACGTAATGACCAAATAATAACTAAGGTAAAAACTAACTGTCCGCGAGAAGATAACGGCTGCTCCAATACCACAAAAACAATTGAAGCCACTAAAAAAAACAATGACCATAGGCTGTCAACTATGCTGACATCGGCTTTGATGAGACTGACTACCCAAGAGATAAAACAAATAATAAGGATAAATAATAGTGAAACTATATATGGGTGTTGAGTCATTGCTCGCCTTCTTTGATCAAATAAATTTATAAATATGCATTCTAGGTAAGTTCTGCTCATAGTGAAATGAGCATCAATAAAGCATGGCTAATTACTAACCTTATGTAATCACCAGTCAATTAAAATAATGTTTGTACAAATCTCAATCGCCTGCTTTCTGAAATAGATAATGGCCAACAAACCACTCACAACCTTCGTTGTAATCAAATAATTCTGCACATGCCATAAAAAATATTCGTCTGCGTTGGCACCATAAAGATACATCTACATCCTCATAACGATCAGCGATTATTTTTATAATTTCATTTTTATGAATATCCATGTTAGCTAACCACGCATTACATGTCTTTGCATAGTGACTCCCATTCCAGTGCCAGCGATTAACAATGCTGAGGTCTTTAGTAAAGCGCAGTGGTAAATCTGCACTCGGCATAATGCCTCCACTAAAGAAATGACGCGTCATCCAATCACTCTCTTCCTTGTCTTGGTACTCATAAGGCGTTGTTTTATGAGAGAATATATGCATAAAAAAGCAGCCATCAGGAACTAACCAACCTTTAATACGCCGAAAAAGCTCTTCATAGTTATGCATGTGCTCAAACATCTCGATCGAAACTATTCGGTCAAAAAGCTTGCCTACAGCAAAAGTGTTCATATCAGCAGTGATAACATCAATATTTTTTAATGAACGATCACTTGCTTGCTTTCGAATGAATTCGCCTTGGTCGGCAGAGTTGGAGACTGAGGTTACATGTGCATTAGGAAAATGCTCTGCGATCCAAAGGGACAGAGAACCCCAGCCACACCCAAGATCTAAAACCTGCATACCATCTTCAATGTCTGCGCGATTTACAGTTATTTTAAGCGCTTCGGTCTCAGCTGCTGAGAGGTTTGCAATACCATCTGGCCAATAGCAGGAGCTATATTTGAGGTGTTCTCCCATAACATAGGGATAAAAACTCGCCGGCACTTCATAATGTTGTTCATTAGCAGCATCTGATAGCAAGGCAATTGGTGATTGATTCATCATCGCAACAAATTGATTCGATGCATTTGCTGCCCACTCAACATCTCCCGCATGAATTTTTTTAAGCTTCGACTTGAGTAACCTTCGAATTCCAGCCCTAATGACGACGTCCGGAATCAAGCCAGATTCGACCCAGTTGATCGCTTTAGCCATTATGGTGCTCATGCTGGACTCCAGTAAAAAATATTAATATACGATTTTATCATTGACTTGAAAGCGCCCTAAGAAACGTTTTGATATTTAAGGCTAAAAGAATATAAAGCATATGACCTTAGGAGCGTCTTGAAATAAATTGTGCAGAAACTCGCCAAGCCAAAAGCACGATAACAACTATTAAATGTAAATAGGCAGAAATAGGATCAAAGGCTGTTAGTACCCAATGCAAAAAGGTTAGCGCAGCACAAAAAAACACTGTCCGATGTAATAACTTCCACCTTTTACCTAATACTTGCACTGAAAGATCATTGCTTGTCACAGCAAGAGCAAGCATCACGATAAAAGCCAACCAGCCAGCCAGCATTTCAGGTGTAGAGGCTGAACTTACTATATTGTCTATATTCTCTTGATTCAAGAGGTATGCAATCGTATGTGCTGCTGCATAGAAAAAGGTTGCGATACCAATATCTCGACGATGCTTAAGTAACCATCTCACCCAGTCAGCGCGAGGGAACAGTAACCGTAAGGGTGTAATAATAATGGCGACAATCAGAAGTCGAACTGATTGCTCCCCAGTCCAATGCAGATATTCGCCATAAAAGGATATGCCGCTGACATAATGGTAGGTTTGCAATATCAGAGCAAAATATAGCAACGCACAAAGAAGGGTCCTACTACTAGTCAAGCCATGCACTAATGAGAATCTCAGATTTTTATAAATCTTTAATCTAACGTTACGTAACTTTCCAATCTTGAAAGTTCCTTACTATCAACATATTTGCCAATTTCACGTCGAAATTGTTCGTAGCTTTCGTATGGTCGATACTCTTCAAATTCATGCACCATCTTCGAAGTCATGCCTGGTATCGTCATCAATTCATCTTCAGATGCTGCATTCAGATTTAATGGAATAAAGACATATTGCTCGAATCGAGCCACCTCTTTCTCATTAACGTACTTACCAATTTCACGTCGAAACTGCTCCAGTGAAGCATATGGGCGATATTCTTCAAACTCATGAGCCATTCGTCCACTCATACCAGGTATGAGCATAATAACCGACCGCGGTGCATGATTCAGATCAATATGACGAAAAATACTACCATAAGCGTTTCTTCGCTCATCTACAGTCAAAAACTCCGATAGTACGTTATCCAGTTGCTGAGCATTCAAATAAGGACGCCCCTCATCTATTGCTTCTGCTAGCTCAGCTCCAATCAATAATGTTGATTGCAAGCTTAAAATATCCTCCTCATCGCGAAGAGCATCGGATAGGGCTGACTCTAAGCTTCCAATATCAGCAAGATTTACGTCTAAAATTTTTCCGTTTTGACCTACCTGAGCAATGGCACTAGTCGAAGAAATCAAAGCAGTTACAATTACGGCAGTTTGAATAATACTCATTCAGTACTCCTTACCAAATTAATTAATTGTCAAAACAAATAATTTAAAAATTTTTTTTAAGTATTTTTTGTATCTTATCTCACAATAACAGCAATAAAATACTCATCTGGCTATAAAGAAACAACGCGGGACACATCAATGATGCGCCCCGCGAATTTTGTGAAATTTGTTGTCGATCCAGTCAGACAACTACCAATTTTGCACGTTCTCGGCATTGAAGGAATATGCACTTTGCAGTAAATCCCGGGCTGCAAGCAGATCTGTTTCGTACTGAGCTATGCCACCTGTAAATGCAACTCCTCCCTGCGTCCCATTGGCAAGAACAGGATAATCGCCCATCTTGTTAAGAATCGTAACCAAATTGGCTTTTGCTGTATCGTCAACCCGAAATGGCGATTGGCCAGCAAATTGCAATCCAAGCGCAAAACCCTTCATTTCTGCCCAATGTTTGGCTAGGTTCTTGAAATTATCCAAACTTGCGAATTCTCCAGTCGATGTATTGAAAGAACCCATATCACCTATAACGTCATTAATGTAGTGAACAACCGTAGCAGCTATACATTTTTCAAATGTTAGACCTGCAGTCTGAATAGCTGCATCAAGTTTAGTTTGCGCTGCAGTTGTTATGGTGCCCGCCGCTGCAGCATTTTTTAAGATTTCACGTCCGACCAAATATGCATCAAAAGCTTCTTTGGTGAAATTTGTTGGAGTTGTGTTACCAGATGAACCAACATCCCGTTTCGCGCAATTTACAGAAGCCCCTAAATTAACCTCACTACGCACATCGATTAAATTATCTGAATTTGCGTCATTGTAGCCAGAAGACCAACCAGCCCGACCTGATTTAGCGCGAATTTCAAGATCCGAGAAATCGCCATAATTTCGTGCCGCTCCGAAATAACCGAAGGACTCATCCCAATCATGTTCACCAGCCGTGTATGCATTACCACCTTCCAAGGCAAGTGCACTGGAAAAATTCGTTTTTAAATAATCATTGGTGGCCTGAGAAAGATTTACTGCGCCTAGTAAAAATTTCTGGATCATCTGACGATAATCAATTCCCTTGGCATCTATTGTAACTACGTCAAGAGCCGCCATTGCACCTCCAGCTATGGGAATATTTGGAGTAACACCATCGGTAACTTCCGTCATAAGGCTGGCAAAAAGAAAATCGACAAATTCAACCGGAATGGGATCTGAATCGCCACCTGACCAGCCAAAGAATTCACCACCTATTAAGAGAGATTTTTCACCACCACCGAGACCATTGCCACCAGCAATTTTTCCAATTAGATCCTTGCCGCTAGAAATAGATCCATAAGTCAAATTTCCAGAACCGTCATTTGGCGCAAGCGACTGACCCGTTAGTGCGAAGGTAGAAATAGCGGTATCAGAAGTAGATGAATTAAAACGGAAAAAATAATTTAAAGTGGCAACAGTTTCAGCCGGATCTGCTGTTAGCCCGTTAATTGCATCCACCAAATCACTAAGAAGAATTTGTCTTTTTGTCTGACCAGTGTAACTAACTGTATCCGCACCCGCACTATCTGTATATGCGTAAGTTGTCGGCAAAGGATCGCAAGCATCCCCTGCTCCATCAGCATCGCCATCAGCTTGAGTTGCATTAGCTACTAGAGGACAATTATCACTGTTATCGGCGTAACCATCAGCGTCACCATCAACAAGATTAGGGTTAGTGTATCCACCTGAACTAGAACCAGAACCAGAACCAGAACCAGAACCTGAGGATGAAGAATCAGATCCATACCCTCCACCGCCACAAGCCATTAATGTTGAAAGACCAATAATTATTACAGAATTTTTAACCCATTGAAAAACAAAAGAAATATTATCATTCACGATTGATTTCCTAATTTATTTAGTTGAATAATCGCGCATCGTAATCTAAATGAGAATGATTAGCAATAACATTTACATTAGGCTAAAATAAGGTAGATTTTGATAAAAAATAAATAGGTTGATCCATAAATCATCCATTAAAAAAGGTGATTTTTACATTATAAATTACCTTATATATATTCCATATCTTATTTAATTTTATGAGTTTCTTTATGATTTCGAAGATAATATTAAGTCTTTTTGCAGCATTATCTCTAACCTCCTGTGTAAATAATGGCGAAGATAATAATTCCTCTGCATCCGCTGTTATTAGCGAAACATTCGACTTTACAGCGATGATGGCAAACTACGTCGATGAGCTAATAATTCCGTCATACCAAAATTTTTCTAATGAAATTCAATCTTTTAATAGGGATTCCGGTCCACTTGCAACCTATTGTTCAAGTATCGGAAGTACAGTAGAAGCATCCGAACGTGAAACCGCACAGATAGCTTGGCGCTCTGCGATGTCGACTTGGCAAAAGTCTGAAGCATTCTTAGTTGGGCCCGTTACCAAAAATGGTGGGACGCTGCGTAACAACATCTATTCCTTTTTTTCAGTCGCTCCTTTGAGCGCTTGTGCAACAGACCAGGCTGTTGTGCTCGCGCAAGCATCAGGATTCGATATTTCGACTCGATCCTTTAATCACAGAGGTATGGATACACTCGAGTATTTACTTTTCAATGACAATCCAAACCATAACTGCCCTACTCAAATTAACGAAACTCAGAACTGGAATGCATTGCCATCAGAAGATCGCTTTAAGCAGCGTTGTGACTATGCCCAAATCGTTGCGGCAGATGCTCAGCATGCTATCGAAGATCTAATCAATGCTTGGGTGCCAACTGGAATTAATAATCGCTCGTCTTTTATAGATCCGAAAAATTTAAGCTCAAGCTTTAAGGCGCTATCAGATTCATTGTTTTATATTGAGTTAGAAGTTAAAGACTCCAAGCTAGGTGTGCCCACCGGCATTAACAGTAGCTGCAGTCAGCTAACCTGTGCTGCCGCCTCTGAATCCCAATTTAGCGACACTGGTCTAGATAACATTAGAGCTAACTTAACGGGATTTCGTGACGCGTTTACTGGTAATAGTGGGCTCGGTTTTGATGATATTGTTTTAGCGGAAGGTTTTTCATCTGTATCGCAAACATTTTTAGATAATACGAACAAAGCTATCACTCTTATAGATTCCATGGACAGCACCTTATTGGAGCAGCTCGAGCAAATAGAGGCAAGTGGGAGCGCAACGGACTGCGCTAACAGTCAAGCAAATCCTGAATCTGTTCAGTCAATTCCAATCTGTAGCCTCCACGGTTACTTGAAGCGTATTACCGATAGTTTACGAACTGAGTTTATTATTATTAT
>JAQWOA010000017.1 GCA_029246105.1 Woeseiaceae bacterium
CAAATTCTTTATTAGTTACTTCATTAACGCTAATTAAAAACGGCGATGTAATTGTGACAGGTCGGATGACTTCATTTGCACGGCGACCATTTTCAGCCCGCGATGCCCCCATGAAAAACGTTCCACTCTCAACACGCCGCATAGTCTGCCCGGCAACAGATTTTGTTGTTCGAACCACTGCATCATTTGCAATAGATTCAAACGATCTAAGTCGTACTGATAATGTCTGCGGATAACCAGGACGTGGTGTCACAGTTGCTGACCAATCGCGAAAACCTTGTCTCTTCACTTCAATTTCGTGCGGAGCTGAACTTAAGCGTACAACCGTTTTTCCAGTACCACGAGCGCGCCCATCAACATAAACAATTGCATCAGCTGGTGATACGTCAAGAGTGACGGTACCCACTCGAGCAGACAAATCAACAGTAATAGATTCGCTCGCTGCGGATTGCAGCCGCAGACTTCGACTTGTTAGCCCATAGCCAGCTTTCGACATGCCGATTTGATAATCAATATCAGGAATAAGTGATAATGCCAGTGGCGACTGACCTCTATAGCGGCCATTAACCGTAACATTTGCACCGTGTGGAATCGTATTGACCAGTAATTTAGCATCAGCAGGCAACAGTCTAACCATCGGCAAAGTCTGGGCAACATTTGCCACAGCCACAATATTTCCGTCCCATGCATTAAAACCCTCCTTAACGATAGTTAATTCATGTTCACCTTCCAGTAATTCTATCGTTTTAGGAGTTACGCCAATCTCATTGCTGCCACTAAAAATCATCGCACCAGATGGCTCAGAGCGAACCTCAATATCAGCCCATTTCGGTGTAAGTTGCACATATAAGCGCTCAAGTTGATCAAGGCCGGTGACATCAACAATATCGTTAAAGGGCAGGAATCGATCAGATTCAATTCGTAATGTATGTGGGCCAGGTTCGAGCTCAATTGGCCCGAAAGGTGTCTTACCAATTAATTGATCGTCGACAGTTATCAGTGCGTCCATAGCAGGCTTGGTAGTAACAATCATATGACCTGGTTTCTTACGCATCTCGAGTTGAACTGTCATCGACGACTCATCACCGACAACGAAGGTCTGACTTATATCATAATAGCCCTGCTTTTCTATATGAACTATATAGTTTCCCTTGCGTAGCAAAACTCGCTCACCAATAGGTAAATGAAACCAGCCACCATCGATATTAAATCTATCTGGACTAGTTGGTTCGATCTCGAAATTAACTGAACTGGAAGTAAACAGAAGATATGATATCGAAAGCAGAAAAACCAAAACACTACCAATAATTATCTTGAGTTGATTTCTTTTAAAAATTGGAGATTGATTACCTTTAGTTGCTGCGCGCTGGAATGCAATAGGTGCTATGTTTTCGTTATTAGTGTGGTCGGATTCATCTGCGCATTCAGGAGGTTGCGTTACATAGGCACTATCCTCAAGTCGAATGTCAATTGTGACATCTTGCTCTACAATGCTGACGTGAATTTCACTACCGAAGAACTTAAGAATATCGCCGTCAATGAGGCGACGACTTGCCTCAAGCGGCACATCGTTGATAAATAAATTAACTACTTGACCAAACGGCTGCACAATTGGCGTACCATCAAGAAGGTCTAGCATCGCGACAGCTTCACCACCAGGGCCTGGCAAGCGAATCTGGCACTCATTACCAGTACCCACACGCAAAGGTAGCTCCTCTTTAGAGAAACTAAACTCACCTTCTATGTTTTTGACAATAAGACTTCCAAAACTCAAATCTGTTCCTCACACTGAATTACTACCGGCTTTATTTTAATTTCTGGTGCGACTCGAAATTCCAGGCGCACGTCTCTAAAGCCTACCCGCGATCCAACTATGACGTAAGTTCCAGGGCGTAAATCGACTTTCTTGTGCTTGAAAGTTCCCAATTTACCTATTTTGTAGATTGACACATTGGTGATGTTATCCGATAACAATGGGATGGGAAGTGTTGTTGTAGCTCGCTTTAGTAAACGCGATAACTCGTCGCGTTGCAGCTTAAGTCTCTCCCCAGCATTTGGTTTAGTTGTTATATCAATAATCAGCGTTGTTGCCTTCTGCATCACTGACGAAATACTGAGTTGGTCGGGGTCAGATATAAGCTCATCCAAACGAGAGTGCAAAGCTGCCATATTCCGCCCATGCTTCAATCCTTCTATTGCAAAGGACAAAGTATTATCAACCTTCAATATTTCTTCATAGGTTTTTACAACAGCATCCCAGTGCTCATCATTCTCGAGTAGATGAACTTCATGCTCCAAAGTCATAATTTCTTGCAAACGTAGTCCCTGATCTACTTGCAGTAAACCATCTGCAGGCTCCTTTGACTCTGGCATAAGTTGCTCTGCGGTACGAAAAGCCGCACGTGCGCCAAGGTAGTCTTCACTCGAAATCGCATCAAATCCTTCTGTCATTCGCGCAATAAATTCTAATTCAAGAAGAGACCTTCTCACGCGTACTATGCCGTCGTAAGCTGGTTGCCACTGATTGTCCAATTTTACTGCTTGTTCGAAGCTACTCAGTGCAGCATCAAAATCTAGCTCTTCCTCATATTTAATGCCCTGATCAACCAAGCTCAAAACTGCCTCAAGGTTACTAGCCCGTTGATGACCTGCCAAAGCATCCGCATGAGTTGGTGTAACCGCAATAGCCAGACCATAAGACTGTAAAGCCTTCAGTCTATTTCCTTCTTTGAGCGCAGCAACACCATCAGAATAGGCTTGTTGAAATATTGGCTCAATAAGCGCATAAAGTGGCTCAAGAATCGTTAGTGCATCCAAATATAATTTTCTAGCACCAACAAAGTCTTTTTTGAGATAGGCACGATCAGCCTGAGCATATATATCCTTTGCTTCAAGATACTCACGCATAGCCCAGCGCTCTACACCGCGAGACTCAAGAACTTCCAATGCAGACAAAAATTCGCCAAGCGCTGTATCCGCGTGCTCCATTTGTTTGCGAGCTTCCAGGTCTACATAAAAATCAATGCGTGAATTATCATTACCGTTATGAATTTCTGTATTCGCAAAATCATCATTGACCTGTTGGGCATCATTAACCATTGTCGGCCGCTCCAAAATACTATTCGGCAGTACAAAAATTACTACTGCTAATATCACAAGCAATATCCCCAGCGCGATACCGACTACTTTTTGGCTGATGCCAGGTGCTTCTTTACGATTTGATTTTATGAAAACATCATCTACCAAGGGCGTCCTGCGAATAATTCCAACCGATTCAATGATCTCTTCATGTGAATCGCGACGTTTCCTACTTTGCATTGGAGCTAAACCCGGCGAGAATCCAGCTTTAATTAGTCGCGCCAGAACCTCGTTCGCAGTAGGTCTCTTTTTAGGTTCCTTGTCCAATAACTCTTCTACCAGCACAACAATCTCATCTGGAATAGTTGACCCATCAATCATAGATAGTGAAGGCGTCATTTGATGCCTAATTTCGTCTGTAATATCTACCGATAACCAAGGCGGACGGCCTGAAATAAGCTCGAAAAAAAGCACACCCAAAGCGAACATATCGTCTGCTGCTGAGGCAGGAAAACCATCAAGTGATTGAGGGCTTTGAACAATTAATGATCCACCGCTGCCGATTTCTCCCACTGCAGCAGATACGCCAAAATCACTAAGGTAAGGTGCACCATTACTGTCAAGCAAAACGTTTTCTGCCTTAAGGTCTCGATGAACCCAGCCTTTAGAATGCACATAAGAAAGTGCGTCAACCAGTAACCCAATAGGTCCAATAATATCCTCAATTGACAAACCTGCTAATGCATTGAGATTTGGACCGTCAATGAATTGCTGACTAAAGAATGTCACCTCTGAATCGCTGTGAAACTCGAATAATCGTACAATGTTGGCATGCATCAAGTGAATGCTTGCTTGCCATTCAGCGCGCAAATTTTCAGCGCTCTCAAAATCGCTACTCCCAATTTTCAGCGCCACTAATGCTTCGGTCAGCTGATCTCTAGCCAACCATGTTTGTGTCGGACCATTACCTCCAAGTTGGCGAAAAAGTATGTATCGATCGGCTAACTGAGCACCTTGATTTAGCTCGAACATTACGAAAATCTAACCAACTAGGCTATTGGTTCCGGGGCACGAGCAGGTGCTCCAACCTCTAAAGGCTGCGAGAAACCCGTCTCAGCCTCGTAAATTTGTCGTAAAAGCTTCCGCCAACTTTCAAACTGCGCTTCAGCATTACCAATTAATCGTCTTTCCTTGCCCTCCACATTGATAACCATCGGCGCCGCCTCATTTCCGAATGACTCAGATAGCTCAGCGATTGCATCCATATGTAGCCCAGCATCACGGTTGCGACTTAGTGCAGCAAAAATGCTATTAACGCCACGTGAAATACCTTGATATTGAATTGCTTGAGTAATATTGCGCGTGTTACGGCTGGAGCTATTGGTATTAATTTGTGTTGATCCCGCGAGGACGGCCACACCAACCAAAGCCTGGATTTTAGCCGATTGCTTTACCTGTCTAAACTTCACATTTTCTGCTCGGGATGTCTTACGCCAATTTAAATATGGAATTGAGATACCATAATAAAAATTTGCGTAGTGCTCATTCAAGGTATCCACAACCAGACGATCGCGCTCCCGAATTTGTCGCATGCGATCTACTGACGGATCGCTCTTAGCAGGCAATCGCAATATATTAATCGTTCCATCATCGGCAATTCCAAGATATTCGTTATATGCCGCCGGAGACATATCTTGGAAAAATTTCAGCTCCGAGATCTGGCGGATCTGCTTAAGTTGCCTGGAAGACATCAGTGCCGCGTGAAGTTGCAAGTCATTAGCGAAATCATTGAACACTTTCTGATATGGATCACGTCTTCGGTCGCGCCGTTTTGAATAAGAGGTCAATCCAGTTTGAGCCTCGTATGAACGTGAGAACCAGCTTTGGTTTGACGCGTCTGATACAGAAAATTTTATTTCAATATATTCGCCGTCAGACTTTTCGATTTGACCCTTAATAATCACATCAGTGAAAACTTCTTCAGATGGAATAACTCGCACAGCCCCCC
>JAQWOA010000037.1 GCA_029246105.1 Woeseiaceae bacterium
TCTATTCTAATTTTTTGGAGATCTGACACTGTTTGAGGAAAGAGATTGTTTTGCTTTCTTCACTGTACTTAAGTTATTTCGTTTACCCCTTCTCCAGTCCCAAGGAGGAATAGCGTCACTACTATGCCATAGCCCAATGCCAGCTTGTCGCGCCTTAGTTTCGACTTCAATTAAGTTTTTATTTTGTAGATATTGTCGATAGGCCCATGCATGACCCTCTAAAATCATCGATCGGTTAATATCCGTTTGCCCTATAAATATTCTGCCGATTTGGCGGCCATACCTATCTTTATCAGTAACTATGATGTGCACCTCTTTTTTTAATATCTTAGAAGCCAAGCTATGTTTCGCTTCATGGCCCCAAGGTTGATTTTTTTCAGGGGCATCGATTTCCGCTAAACGTATCCGATATTTATTAAGGCCAACTTGTACATCAAGAGTGTCGCCATCAACGATATTAATTACATCACCCTTTAATATTTCTTCACCATAAGCGGTGAGTGATATAAAAAAACAGAAAATAGCAAGAAAAACGACAAAATATTGCTCTATTTTAATTATTGATCGATAGGTATTGAAATGATTTTTATTGAGCATGATTTTGAGAGCCATTTGACCTTATTGGACTTAGGACCAACTGAAGTTGCGACGTAAGCGACCGAGCTGCTTATAGAAATCATCATGATGTTCATTTTCACTTGGGGTATTTGGATAAAGCAGAGTAACAATAGGAATAACGATTAAGGGCACGAGAAGTGTAAGGAATGAGGGGTCGCTCCATTCATTTAGATAAGAAATTGATTCATACCACCATTGAGCGAAGCCACCAGCAGTTGCGTTTTTTGCACCATCAAATAAAGTATTAAATAACCACATAATCAATCCACTGCCAAAGCCTGTTGCTATTCCCCAGAATGCTGCACGTTCTGTTGTGCGACGCCAGTAAATGACGAAGGTAACTGCAACTGCTGGGGGCACAACAAAAGCATAAGCAAGTAACAAGAGTTTTAATATTGAACCAATGTATCCAAGGCAGGCAATGAAAACCCCAATCAAACCATAGACAACGGCAATAATTTTGTAAGTTCGCAGCTGCTGTTTACTGCTGAGTTTTTTAGCGCTAGGTAACCAGTCATTAACGAACATAGTTGCACTCGCTAGTAACACTGGAGCGCCAGTAGAAATTACTGCAGCTACAACGGCTGCCAAAGCAATACCACCTAGAATGGGCCCTGTGTCGACTGCTAATTGCGTAATATTGCGGTAACTACTAAGCCCGCTCTCAGGGCCATAAGTTGCCATGGTCAAAATACCAATAAAACCGGCGATCCATGCAACGAGGCAGCAAAAGATACCAGCCATAATGAAGCCTTTGATCAAGTAACTTTCTTTTGCCGCTGAGTTTGCCATGTTTGCATAAATTGATACCGAAGGTGTATGAATAGTCGCTGAGATGAATAGTGCAATAAGTGTAGCTATACCAATGCCAGTAAAGCTCCACCAGGTAACATCATCTTTCCCAGCTTCTGCAAGCTTGATAGTTGATTGAGCGACAACTTCATCCCAGCCCCCTATATTTTGCATAGCTACTAAACCGACAAAAAGAAGTCCAAAAAAAATGACAAAGCAATGAATAATATTTGTGGCTGCAACACCTTTCATGCCACCAGTCACCGTAAAACCAATTATGAGTAAGCCACCAATAATAATACCTATAACAAGAGGTATTCCTGTTAAACCATTGATTATTAGACCAATAACATAAGGTTCAATAATATTAATTATTAAATATTCAGTTTGAATGCATAGACTGGTTAGCCATTGGCAACGATGGGATCCAAATCGACGCTCAAATACCTGACCCACGCTAATAACTTTCAGTCGTCTATAGGGTATTGCATAGAATAGACCTACTAATAGCAGTGCTGAAAATAAATTCGCACCAAACCAAAAATGACCTAGACCTTCGGCAATAACATCACCCGTTACTCCATAAGTTCCGACACCACCAATGCGCGTACCAGCGATACCAGCCACCAACATAAAGAGAGTGAGTGTACCTCCACCAAGTGCCCAATCGGATCCACTAGCATTTCTGCGATTTAGATAAAATCCCAATGCGACAAATAAACTCAGGTATAGAGCAACAACTACTGTGGCAGTATTCATGTTAAAGGTAAGGATAGCTTGAGGGTTTCTTTAACGGCTGCATGAGTTATTTTTCCAGCAGACATATTTAAACCATTTTTTAAACCAGGATTTTCCTCAAGCGCAATCGCAACTCCCTTATTAGCAATAGTTTTAATATAAGGAAGTGTCGCTTTATTTAGTGCTAATGAAGCTGTTAAAGGTACAGCGCCAGGCATATTCGTGACGCAATAATGGACAACATTATTAACTAAAAAAGTAGGATCATCATGAGTAGTTGGCTTACTAGTTTCAAAGCACCCACCTTGATCAATGGAGATATCCACCATGACTGTTCCAGGCGATATCCCTTCAATCATATCTTGAGTGATGACATGTGGAGCCTCTTTGCCAATGACGTAAACTGCTCCAATGATTAAATCTGACTCCTGTATCGATTGACGAATTGAATCAGGAGAAGATTTTATATATCTAATATTATAAGTACCAAACATGTCTCTTAAAGCGCCCAGGCGGGCTTCCGAAATATCAACAATATTTACAAAAGCTTTATTGTCTATTGCTTTTGATATGGCTTGTGCCCCAGCGACTCCTCCTCCAATTACAGTTACTACTCTTGCATCAAGATCATTGAATGATCCAAGCAAAACACCCTTTCCATTATTATGTTTAAGTAGGTTGTATGACCCGACTACTATACTAATTTGACCTGCAATAGAGCTCATAGGAGCTAAAAGTGGTAACTCTCCTTTTGCATTGGTTACAGTTTCATAAGCAATACCTGTGACGCCTGTATTAATAATTTTTTTTGCAATTTTAGGGTTTGCAGCCAAATGTAGATATGTAAATAAGGTTAAATCTTCTCTAAGAAAAGCAAATTCTTCCTCAATGGGCTCTTTAACTTTTACAATGAGCTCTGATTTTTTGTAAACCTCTTCAGCGCTACTAAGAATCTCAGCACCCTGTGCAAGATAATCTGAATTCTGAAAGCCAATGTTGCTACCAGCGTTTGACTGAACAAAAACATTGTGACCATCATTAGTTAACTCTTTAACAGATTGTGGAGTAAGACCAACTCGGCATTCATTGTTTTTGATTTCTTTTGGTAAGCCTATGATCATAAATTTTGTTTAAGATAATTTATCCACTTTGCGATTCCATTCCAAATATACGCTAAAAATAAGCTTATTCTCAGTTAACGAATACATAAATCCAAGTTTTCAGGGGTTATACTCACACTTAACTATAGTAAACAAAGGGCTATGCGAGGAGGGCGCGTTTATGGCTACTGACGGAAAACTTATGGATATGTTAACGGAATATGCGGCATCGCATCGGCATCCGTTTAATATTTTCATGCATATAATCGGTATACCAACTATCATGCTGGGTATATTGATTCCTCTTACTTGGACTGGCTTTGAAATCGCTGATATACGAATATCATTCGCTCACTTTCTTATATTAGGATTTTTTCTTTTTTATCTATCGCTGGATACATTATTCGCAAGTGCTTTTCTATTAATCGCATTCTTGTTGTTGTTACTCGCAGAAAGACTTGGCAATTATTCAGATAATATATCGTGGTATATCGCGATAATTTGCTTAATTGGTGGTTATATCGGCCAGTTCATTGGTCATGCTGTTGAGAAATCGAAACCAGTTTTGATTAAACATCCAATTCAGGCGCATTTGGCAGCACCTTTTTTTATTGTAGTAGAGCTATTTAAACTTGCTGGTTTGCGTGAAGAGATTTTCAGCGAGATTCAGTCTCGTATCAATTCTTGATCACTATTTATTATTCAAAATGGTTAAGAGTAAGATTAGTTTAGATTTCTCGTAGATTAGTAATCGCTCATAGTAGTAGTAATAGACTCAAGAACGCCACCGTCTTTATCCTTCAAAATTAGCTTTACTGCCTTATTTGAGATATTTATGGACAAAATTCCATAATTTTCTTGATAGTGTGTTTCTCCAATTAATAGAGAGTCAGTCTCAAAAATAGGACTTGCGGGCCTATTCATCGATGAGGTTGTTAGCTCATAAATATTTTTATATTTATAAATACCACCTCTATGCCTGTCACCAGATATCACTAATACTTTTTTTTCTGAGGCTTCAATAAGGTCAATTAATTTATTTCTTTCAAGAGAAAAGTTAGACCATTTTTCAAACCTATGTTCTGTTGCTAAAAGTTGGATTGAGGTCAATAATATGACTAAATCAGATTCATTATTTATAACCTTTGATAACCATTTCCATTGAGCGCCACCTAATACTGATGCATCCAAATCTTTATTATCTATATAGTTACCTTTGGCGCTTTTTAATTCAGATCTAAAATATCTGGTATCAAGGCCAATAATATTTACTTTTAAATCATAAATATTTTTAATGAGATTAAAATAAGTTCCTTCTCTTGCTTGTCTAATATCATTTTTTGGAATATCCCAAAAATCTACGAATAATTCTTGAGCTTCTTTTTTAAGGCGATATTCACCACCACCCTCATTTTTTCCATAATCATGATCATCCCATATTGCTAAAAGTTCTTTTTCTTTAAGCCATGAAGGAAAGCTTGTTTTTTGCTTTGCGTATGCTCTACGCATTTTTTTTAACTTTAGCGACGCGGAGTCTCCATAAACGTTGTCACCTAAAAAAATAAAACTATCCACATCATCATTTTTAATAGAGTTCCAAATTGGTTGCGGTTCGTCTTGATGAATACATGAACCTAAACCTATTTTATATTCTTCAGCAGAGACTGATGATATGAGCAATAAGATTAAGAAAGAATATATGCTGATACTGAGATTTTTTTTCATGTCATCTATTCTATATGAAATTCTAGACTCAAATAAAAAGCCTGTATTTAGTGGGCTCTAGGGCTAGAGCATCTAGTTAAGGGGCAGTAGTGCTCCTTTTCGTTATTAAGATCTATCTGTTCCTTCGGCTCAGTGCCTTCGTTAATCCTGACTAGCGCGTTGCCAATAATTTCTCTCTGTGAAAGAATTGGTTAATAGAGATGGCATTCTCAAAATGGTAGACGATAAAATATTGAATTTAGAATCTACTAAATGGTCCTTACAAATGATGATCTTGATTCTTAATAACTAAAAAAAGATTCCCTTTATGAGTGCGATGAAACTTAGTGTTGGAGAAAAATTAGGGTTTGCTGCTGGTGATATGGCAGTGAACATTGTCATGATCACCATGCAGCTCATTATTGCATTTTTTTATACCGATATTTATGGATTAGATCCTGCAGATATGGCCATCTTGTTTGTCGTAGTGCGTTTGATAGATGCGTTTTCGGACCCAGCAATGGGAATAATCACAGACAAGTGTAATAGCAAACATGGACACTACAGACCCTTTATGTTGTGGTTTGCAATACCTTTTGGTGTGGCCGTTTATCTTGCTTTTATTACTCCGGATCTGTCTTATTCATATAAATTAGCTTGGGCTTACTTTAGTTATATTCTACTTACCTTAATTTTTACTATAGTAACCATTCCCTATATTTCGCTAATCGGTGTCATTACAAATGATCCAGTAGAGCGATTAAGTGCTAATGGTTATCGTTTTGTTCTTGTAAAAGTTGCTGCATTCCTTGTGACTATAGTTGTTCCTGCTTTAGCCCTGTATTTGGGTGATGGCAATATGCGCGATGGCTATCAGCCTGCAATGGGCTTAATGGCGATTTTAGGATCAATACTATTTTTAGTTTGTTTTTTCACCACAAAAGAACGAATAAAGCCTGTAATTGAAAAAACAAAATTTAGAGAGCAGGCCAAATTGCTATTAAAAAATGATCAGTGGCTTATCTTGTGTGTTGTTTTGGTTTTGGTAATGTGCGGCATCGTAATAAGAGGTTCTGTGGGTGCTTACTATGCTAAATACTACTTGCATGGCGGAGATGCACTAATCTCACCATTCTTAGGAACAGGTGTCATCGCCTCGATCTTAGCAATGATAGCGAGTACCTGGACTACTAAGTTTTACTGCAAGGTTAAACTGTTTAGGTATACCCAAATATTAACCTTTGTGCTTTGTATTTTAATGTACTTTACCGTTGGTCAAGACGATATTGTTCTAGCCTTTGTATTTACGTTCTTGATTTGGTTTTTTGCAGATCAATATATGCCAATTTTTTGGTCATCGATTGCAGAAGCGGTTGATTATGGGCATAGAAAAACAGGTGTAAGAGTTTCAGGATTAGCATTCGGTGGCATTTCATTTTGCCAAAAATTAGGTATGGGCCTTGCAGGCGGCTTATTAGGATATTTATTGAGTTATTTTAATTATCAAGCTGATGTAGAGCAAAGCGAATTTACACTAAATGGAATTGCGTTATTGATCACAGTTATTCCTGCAATTTTTCACCTTGCAATCGGTTTGATTATGCATAAGTACTATATTAGTAATGAGTTCTACGATGAGATCGCATCTGACCTTGAATTAGCGAATAATCGATAGGATTCGATATGTCCCAATGCTGGGTGATAGGTGATGCTACTGTTGATCTGATACCAGAAGGAGATAAGTACTTAAAATTTCCTGGGGGTACAGGGGCGAATATTGCGGTAGCATTGTCAAGATTGGGCACCAAAAGCGCTTTAATTACTAAACTTGGACACGATCCGCTTGCTCCATTTTTAACAGACACACTCGAACGTGAAAAAGTAAATACTCAACATATATCTTATAGTGAGCGCTATAAGTCAGCTTTAATAATAATCTCGATCGACACTACAGGTGAAAGACACTTTGCCCACATGGTAAAACCAAGTGCTGATTCGCGATTGAATAACTCAGATATTCCTACATTTGAACAAAATGATTGGCTTTGCGTTAGTGGATTCATACTTGTTCAGCGTCCATCGAGAGAAGCTACTTTTTTCGCAATACAACAAGCAAAAGTGGCAGACTGCATCGTCTGTGTTGATGCAAATGTTCGTGTTGATATGTGGGATGATGAATCATTAGTTGTTCCAACAACACTGAAAGCTCTAAAAGCAGCTGATATCGCTAAGATGTCTGAAGAAGAGTTATTATTTCTCACCAATACAGAGTCTGTTGGAGAAGGGATAAAAGAAATTAAGCAGTGGCCTTCAAAGATCAAGATTATTACGCTAGGAGAAAAGGGTGCAATCTTATTGACAGAGGAATCTGAGTTTTATATTGAAGGGTACAGCGCTCCAACTATAGATATGACAGGAGCTGGGGATGCATTTATTGGTGCCCTGATTAGTAAACTTATGTCATTGGAAAGCTGGACTGAAGGTCAATTAATTAAAGCTATCGAGTTTTCAAATGCATGTGGTGCATTGGTTGTAGGAAAAAAGGGGGCAATGTCTGCATTGCCTGATTTAGACACAGCAAATAAATTTATGGTGGAAAATAATCAAAATGTCGAAATTAAATAGTAAGGTTTTAGGTAGTTTGGTTGGAGCTGCAGCTGGTGATGCGATGGGTGCGGCGACAGAGTTAAGAACTATTGAGCAGATAAAAGCGGATTTTAATGGGTGGGTTACAACATTCATTGCACCACCACAGGACACTTTTGGACGCTGTAATGAAGCAGGCATGGTTACAGACGACTTCACTCAGGGAAGGTTTATTTTAGAAGCCTCTTTAGATCAGAATGGTGAAGTTAATAATGAAGTGCTGAGAACAGCTTTTAAGCGTTGGATGGATTACCCTTTCTATCCAAATTTTACAGGCCCAACGACTCGAGCAGCAATGCAGCGTATTTTTGATGATAAACGTGAGTCCTTGCAGGGAAATGCAGAAGCAGGTGAGCCAGCGCAGGATGTTGTTTTGGTAAACAATGGCAATGCATCGGCCACCAATGGAGCAGGAATGAAAGCCTGGTCAGCTTCAATGTTGTCGTTAAGTGCACCAGAAAAATTAATAGCTACGACGTATGAAAGCGCTCGCTTTACTCATGATAATGTGATTTCAGTATCAGGGGCATGCGCCGTTTCAACGGCAGTTAATGCTGCATTTTCGGATGAAGCCACATTAAAAGGTGTAATGGAAGCTGGAATCAAAGGTGCGGATCAAGGTTATTCCCATGCAGAACAACACGGTGCGATGATGATGGCCGGTCCAAGTGTCGCCAGACGGATTGAATTGGCGATCCAGATTGGAGAAAAGCACGACTCCTGGGAAACAGCAGTGGTAGAGCTTGCCGATATTATAGGTACTGGTCTTCATGCGAGTGAGGCGGTTCCCGCGGTGTTTGGCATATTGGCTTGTTGCGGAAACGAACCTGAGCAAGCAATTTTAGCGGCAGTCAATATTGGTAATGATACTGATACGGTTGCAACTATGGTTGGTTCTATCGTAGGTGCTCTGCATGGTATTGAAGCACTACCAAGTCATTACCTGTCCGTATTAAATGAAGCCAATAATTTTAAACTTGAAGATTTGGCAGCTCGAATATTAAAAGTACATAATTTAAATTAATGGGTCGCTCTGGCTGAGAGATAACGGTGTCGAAAGACCCATGAAGTTTTGTAGGCACTGGATGCTATATCCAAGAAAAAGCCCTCATTAAGCGGGCTTTTTCTTGCTCAGTTAAGAATTGAAGAATCTTAAGTTTACCGCTGCCTTTTTTGGAACGTTTAATTGATCTAATGGGTGAGGCAAGCTAGATGCCTCACTTAACTTCTCTGGTTCTCTAGCAAATGACATTTCTATTGCTCTTGGATTGCCTTGCTCATCAACCCTGTTGTTGTTTGGATGTATATGAACTAATTTAAGTTCGAAACTATCGATGAAATTCTTTATTTCAGCTATGTGATCAGAAGTGTTATGAAACTCTATAACCATTCCAGATAAGAACTGAGAATTTAATATTATTTCATCAAGAATTTCATACTCATAGCCTTCTATATCGATTTTTAAAAAAATGGGTTTTTCTTTAATCCGCTCTATTGTTTTTTTCAAATTAGTGCAGTTTTCTTCTTCAGTGCCAATTTTTTCATAAAAAAGAACCGCTCTATCTCTAAAGAAATGTAAAAAATTTATGTATGTTGTAATTGCGTTATAAGGAGCATAGAGCCGACCAATTAAAATACTTAAAAACCTTTTAATAAAAAATTTTATCCAGAATAATCCTCTTATTGAGTGATCATAGGCATGTATTTTAATATCTTTATGAGCAATAAAATCTTCTTCAAACCTCCAATTTCTCCCAATGCCCATAGAAATAAGGGCTTCAGTTTTTTCTATGGATTCTAATTCCACAAGATAACCACCGTCATGATCGCCTCCGATTCTTAAGAGGTTGTAAGTACCCTGAGGTTTAAAATTTGTTGGCAGCATCTACTTTGCCCGATTTTGTATTGTTTGATGTTGTTGTATTCTGCCACGACAATTTCTTTAAAGTTATTTTTTTCAATATTATCTCTTCGACGTTTCCGGGCCTTCTCAAACCCACAACACAAACTAACCGAAGACTACATAACCTGGCTAAGGCTTCTATGTGAGGCACTGGATTGCATTGCTATCGGTCTCTAACGGTAGGCATCAGAGATTTTTATAGGCCTTTCTAGAAAGGCGCACAAACGTGGCGGCAGCTAAAGCCTCCAGCCGGCCTCAGGCCGCAAGAACTGCTATAGTTTCTCTGCTTATGCATTTGAAAGCTAAAGAGATAAAAACCCCTGCAAAAACAGGGGTTTATCTATAGATGGTGGAGGTGGTGGGAATCGAACCCACGTCCGCAAGACCTACGCTACGAGGTCTACATGCTTATTCCGTCTTTAATCTCACTGCAGGCTACCCGACGGGCAGGGAAAACTTACAGCCAGCTCAGTAAGGTTTTAACGGATCTAGCCCTGAACATACCTTCACCGCGGTCCTATGTAGATGACTCCTGGGATCCGAGCGCATAGGCACACGTCGGGCAGAAGGCACTAAACTGGTTTTTAAGCAGCTAGTGCGTAGTTGTCTTCGTTGGCAACTATAAGTTTTACAGTTGGATTTACGAGGTACTCTGTCCCTCGGCATGCACTCGGAGTTTCGCGACCCACGTCGAAGCCATGTCACCCCCATGTAGCTTATAGTGTAGAACCCACCGTGCAAAAAACAAGGTTAATTACCTTGATATGGATGAATTGAAGCATTAGAAGTCATTTCTTGAGGATTCGTGCCTTCTGCCTCACCCAGTCCTGATCCTTTTTGTCAGCGCGCTTATCATGCTGTTTTTTACCCTTACCCAGACCTATGTCTAATTTTGCGCGTCCTTTATGCCAATGAAGATTTAAGGGGACCAATGCAAAGCCTTTTCGCTCTATTGCGCCGGTCAATCGGTCAAGCTCACCACGATTCAATAATAATTTTAGTGACCGGGTTGGGTCTGTTTTCATGTGCGTTGATGCCGAAGTCAATGGCGAAAAGTGAGCACCTACAAGCCAGGCTTCACCTTTTCTCAAGTTTACATACGCTTCCGTGATCTGCGCTCGTCCTTCACGCATGCTTTTTACTTCCCATCCTTCAAGAGCTAGGCCAGCCTCGTAAGTGCTCTCGATAAAATAGTCATGTCGGGCTCTTCGATTCAAAGCAATGATTTTGCTTGGCGTCGATTTTGCTTTCTTGTTACTCATAGTGCCGTTCGTAAATTTGTCCAGTTTTTCTGATTGTTATGGATTATAGGGCCTAAGCGTTGTCAGGTACTCAGTTTTATATAAGAATCGCAATATTCAATGCTGATAAGAGAAAATAATAATGTTAAATAATCAGGCTGGCGAAGAGAAGCGAGCCTCACTCCATGGGCATTGGTCCTCGAAGATGACCTTTATACTGGCGGTTACTGGATCGGCAGTTGGCTTAGGAAATATATGGAAGTTTCCATACGTTGCCGGCCAGAATGGCGGCGGCGCATTTGTGCTTGTCTACCTTATTTGCGTGGTAGTCATTGGCATGCCAGTTATGATGTCAGAAATATTGATTGGTCGACGCGGCCGGCGAAATCCGGTGGCAGCCATGGAGTTACTCAGCAAAGAAGAGGGTAGCTCTAGACATTGGCGCTGGGTCGGCGTTATCGGTGTTTTCGCCGGCATTCTGATTCTTTCGTATTACAGCGTAATTGCAGGCTGGACGCTTGGCTATGCGGTGAAAAGCGCATCAGGAGTATTTGTTGGCGCTTCGGCGGAAGCTGTTAGTGCCGAGTATCAGAATTTTGTTAGTGATTGGCGAATCACAGGTTTTTGTCATACGTTATTCATGGCGCTAACAATATTCTTTGTTGCTCGTGGTGTAGAAAGAGGATTGGAACAAGCGGTTCGATTTATGGTTCCTGCTTTACTTATCTTGATGTTGGCATTGCTTGGTTATTCAATTAATTCTGGCTATTTTGCTCAAGGATTGTCCTTCATGTTTAGTGTTCCAGAGTCTTGCATGGCACTAGCACCCGAATGCCCGCTGACATGGGACAGCGTGCTTGCTGCGTTGGGTCAAGCTTTCTTTACGTTAAGTATCGGCATGGGCTGCATCATGGCATACGGTGCCTATTTACCTGATGAAACATCAATAACAAGCACCTCTTCTGCCGTAGTAATCGCAGATACTGGTATCGCTATTCTTGCTGGGTTGACTATTTTTCCATTGGTTTTTGCTAATGGTCTTGATCCTGCTGATGGCCCGGGTCTAGTATTTCAAACATTACCATTGGCTTTTGGTCAGATGGCCGGTGGTATTTTCTTTTCAACGATATTTTTTATTTTATTGTCTTTCGCGGCTTGGACTTCTGCTATTGCTCTTATAGAGCCAGCCGTTGCCTGGGTGGTTGAGCGTTTTAGTAAAACAAGAGCGCAAGCGAGCCTGTTAATTGGTATCTTAATTTGGTTTATTGGCTTTGGTTCAGTTCTGTCTTTCAATGCCCTTGCTAATATGGAATTTTTGGCCGGAACAATATTTGATAATGTTAACTATCTAACGGACAAAATTATGCTTCCGCTTGCCGGTCTTTTGATCATATTATTTGCTGGCTGGGTGATGTCCAGGAACTCCACAGCAGACGAACTTGGCAGCACTGGGAGGCTTTATAATTTTTGGCGGTTGCTCGCTCGTTTCATTGCGCCGATCGGAATATTATTTGTCCTAGCTAACGCGATTACCTAATAGGAAGACCATGCGGAAAGTTAGTCGAAGTTCTCTTATTCCATATTCGGCTGAG
>JAQWOA010000044.1 GCA_029246105.1 Woeseiaceae bacterium
TCCTGGAGTATCGATAATATTAATTCGATGCTCGTCATACTGGTTGTTCATTCCAGACCAAAAACAAGTTGTCGCTGCAGACGTTATCGTAATACCGCGCTCCTGTTCCTGCTCCATCCAATCCATAATGGCGGCACCGTGATGAACCTCGCCTATTTTATGCGAAACACCTGTGTAAAAAAGAATGCGCTCTGTTGTGGTCGTCTTTCCCGCATCGATGTGAGCCATAATGCCAATATTGCGGTAGTGCTGAATAGGAGTTGTGCGAGCCACAGCAAAGCCTTTACCAGCGGTAGTGGGAAAATGCCTTATTAGCTTCAGCCATACGGTGCGTGTCTTCTTTCTTTTTTACTGCTGTACCGCGATTCTCAGCCGCATCAAGTAACTCATGTGCAAGACGATGCGCCATGGATTTCTCGCTTCGCTTTCTAGCTGCGTCAATGACCCAGCGCATGGCTAAAGTCTGACGACGAGCTGGTCGAACTTCGACTGGAACTTGGTATGTTGCACCGCCAACCCGACGTGATTTCACCTCAACGACCGGCTTGACATTATCAAGCGCGGTTTCAAGCAACTCAAGAGCCTTCTCACCTGTCTGAGTCTCACGATCAGCTATACGATCCAATGCACCATAAATAATACGCTCTGCGACCGATTTCTTTCCATCATTCATGATCATATTCATGAACTTTGCAAGAAGATCATTTCCATACTTAGGATCGGGAAGAATCGTGCGTTTCGGTGCCTGTACTCTTCTAGACATTTCTTTAAATCTCTTTAATTATTACTTCGGACGCTTAGTTCCGTACTTAGAGCGCCCTTGACGGCGATCAGCCACACCAGAACAATCAAGCGTTCCACGAACTGTATGGTAACGAACACCAGGCAAATCCTTAACACGACCACCACGAATCAAAACAACGCTATGCTCTTGCAGATTGTGACCTTCACCACCAATATAACTTGTAACCTCAAATCCATTCGTCAGACGCACACGAGCAACCTTCCGCATAGCCGAATTAGGCTTCTTAGGCGTCGTCGTGTAAACACGGGTACATACGCCACGCTTCTGGGGACTCGCACCTAGTGCCGGCACCGTACTTTTTGCACGCTTTACTTTGCGCGCACTACGTACTAACTGGTTCACTGTGGCCATGGGCCTTCACTCTTTTATTATTCATTTAAAGTTAATTTCATTTTTGCATTGCTTGAGCATCTTTAACTAAAATGCTAGTAACCGCCAACTTTTCGAGTTTAGCAGATGAGACCTTTCAGGACCTATCTAGCGACAAACTCCAAAGTATTTCGGGGCTCGCCGCTAGGCAAGCCCCGAGGTAAAGGGCGGGCATTTTAGTGATGCATGCAACTCAGTGTCAAGCAGGTATCTAATCGGACCTGTATTTACCTGTAAGTTACTGTTTTCACTAGACCGCCGCTGTTTCTTCGCCTCCTTCCGCAGTCGCGTCAGCATCTGTCGCCGCAACTACTGGCTCTACTTCAGCTCCAACTTCAACATCAGCTGTCGTTTTTTCAAGATCTTCAGCATTTGATTCAGGCTCTTTTGCTTGCTCAACTGTAACTTCCTGCGTCTCTTCAAGTAGCTTCAATTGCTCAGCCAAGTCTTGTTCACGAGTTCGCCGACGATCAGCATGATGAGCAAAACCGGTACCTGCTGGAATCAATCGACCAACGATAACGTTTTCTTTCAGTCCACGCAGATCATCTCGCAATCCACGCACAGATGCTTCAGTCAAAACGCGAGTCGTCTCCTGGAATGAAGCCGCAGAAATAAATGATTCAGTTGCAAGAGAGGCTTTAGTGATACCCAGAAGGATAGGGTCAACTGTCAATGGCTCTTTCTTTTGGGCCTGAAGCTGCTCTTCGACCTCAAAGAAACGTGCCTTATCAATCTGCTCCGCACGTAAGTAATTACTATCGCCCGGTGAGGCAACAACGACCTTACGCAGCATCTGACGAATAATTACCTCAATGTGCTTATCATTAATTTTCACACCTTGAAGTCGGTACACATCCTGGATTTCCTTAACAAGGTAGTTGGCCAAGCTTTCAACTCCACGCAAACGCAATATGTCATGTGGATTAGGTTCGCCGTCCGCAATAATTTCACCTCTTGCAACCTGCTCGCCCTCAAACACATTGAGATGACGCCACTTTGGAATCAACTCTTCATATCCATCAGTCTCACCAGTAATAACAAGACGACGTTTTCCTTTGGTTTCTTTGCCAAAACTAACCGTTCCAGTATGCTCAGCCATGATTGCAGGTTCTTTAGGCTTGCGCGCCTCAAACAAATCAGCGACTCGTGGCAGACCACCCGTGATATCGCGAGTCTTCGAAGACTCCTGCGGTATGCGAGCAATAATGTCACCAACAGATACCTTCGCGCCGTCAGCTAGTGAAATAATAGCGCCTACAGGTAAAGCATAAACAGCAGGAATCTCTGTGTTGGCGAAACAAATTTCAACACCTTTATCATCAACCAACTTGGCAACTGGACGTAAGCCCTTGCCAGATCCTGTTCGACTCTTCGGATCAAGTACAACGATACTAATAAGACCGGTGAACTCGTCAACTTGCTCAGCGACAGTAATGCCATCGATAAAGTCTTCAAACTTAATGCTACCCTCTACTTCGGTAACAACTGGGTGAGTATGCGGGTCCCAATTCGCAAGGATTTGACCTTGTTCAACATTCGCACCATCACTAGTAGTAATTTTTGCACCATAAGGTACTTTATAACGCTCACGTTCCTGTCCTTGGTCATTAATAACAATAATTTCACCGGAACGAGAAACAGCAACCAAATGCCCTTTTTTATGTGCGACAGTCTTGATGTTGCGCAATTGAGCAATACCATTAGACTTAATCTCTATATTGTTAATCGTAGCTGAACGAGATGCCGCGCCACCAATATGAAAAGTACGCATAGTAAGTTGTGTGCCTGGCTCACCAATCGACTGGGCCGCGATAACACCAACTGCCTCACCAATATTAATTCGATGGCCACGAGCAAGATCACGCCCATAACACTGAGCGCAGACACCATAGCGAATCTCACAAGTAATCGGTGAGCGCACCAACATATGATCGATTTTAAGATCGTCAACCTTTTGAACAGTCGCTTCATCGAGCATAGTGCCAGCATCAAATGCCACTTTATCAGTGCCCGGGATCAAAACTGGCTCAGCCAGAACTCTACCCAGGACTCGATCACGAAGCGGTTCAACAATATCACCACCCTCTACGATCGGCGCCATCGCTACTCCGTTATGAGTGCCACAATCAATTTCTGTAATAACCAGATCCTGTGCAACATCAACAAGTCGACGTGTTAGGTAGCCTGAGTTGGCAGTTTTCAAGGCAGTATCAGCCAAACCCTTTCGAGCACCATGAGTCGATATAAAATACTGCAGTACATCAAGACCTTCACGGAAATTAGCTGTAATTGGCGTTTCGATAATTGAGCCATCCGGCTTCGCCATCAGGCCTCGCATACCAGCAAGCTGACGAATCTGTGCTGCGGAACCACGTGCACCAGAATCGGCCATCATATATATCGAGTTGAAAGATTCCTGCTCTACTTTCTTGCCCTTAGAATTAGAAATCATTTCAGACCCAAGCTTGTCCATCATCGCTTTAGCGACCTGATCATTTGTGCGGGACCAGATATCAACAACCTTGTTATAACGCTCGCCATCGGTTACCAAACCAGAACCATACTGATCTTGAATCTCTTTAACCTCAGTTTCAGCAACAGCCAGAATCGCTTCTTTTGACTCCGGCACAACCATGTCGTTGACGCCGATGGAAATGCCCGCGAGTGTCGCATGACGGAAACCGGTATACATCAATTTATCAGCAAAGATGACGGTCTCTTTCAAGCCGAGCTGACGATAACAAGCATTGAGGACATCCGAAATTGCCTTCTTCGTCATATTGCGATTTACATGCTCAAACTCCAGGCCATTAGGAAGGATATCTGATAACAATGCTCGTCCGACTGTCGTATCCAATAACTTATTGACTTCAACTATTACGCCGTTTTCATCTTGCTCATAAATGGTTACACGAACCCTAACACTTGCCTGCAATTCAGTGACATTCGCCTCAAAAGCACGACGTGCCTCATCCAGATTAGCGAAAATCATACCCTCGCCCTTCGCATTTACGCGTGTTCGAGTCATATAATAAAGACCGAGTACAACGTCCTGGGAAGGAACGATAATTGGATCGCCATTAGCCGGGGAAAGGATATTGTTCGAAGACATCATCAGTGCGCGAGTTTCAAGCTGTGCTTCGATTGACAGCGGTACATGAACTGCCATCTGATCACCATCAAAATCGGCATTAAATGCGGTACATACGAGGGGGTGCAATTGGATAGCCTTACCTTCGATCAGTACCGGCTCAAATGCCTGAATACCCAAACGGTGAAGTGTAGGTGCCCGGTTTAACATAACCGGATGTTCACGAATTACTTCTTCGAGAATATCCCAAACTTCTGGCACCTCACGCTCAACAAGGCGCTTGGCTGCTTTAATAGTTGGCGCTTCCCCACGCAATTGCAGCTTTGAAAAGATAAACGGCTTAAATAGTTCCAAAGCCATCTTTTTAGGTAGACCACATTGATGCAGTTTTAGTGTCGGACCAACAACTATTACGGAACGACCAGAATAATCAACGCGCTTACCCAAGAGGTTCTGGCGAAAACGTCCTTGCTTACCCTTAATCATATCAGCAAGTGACTTCAGCGGGCGCTTGTTGGTACCGGTAATAGCACGACCTCGTCGGCCATTATCCAGCAATGCATCCACAGATTCCTGAAGCATGCGTTTTTCATTGCGCACAATAATATCCGGAGCATTCAACTCAAGAAGGCGACGCAAACGATTATTACGGTTGATTACGCGACGGTATAAATCATTTAAATCCGAGGTTGCAAATCGACCGCCATCCAACGGTACCAACGGACGCAGATCCGGTGGCAATACTGGTAATATGGTCAAAACCATCCACTCAGGCTTATTGCCCGACTCAATAAAACCTTCGATGAGCTTTAATCTTTTCGATAATCGCTTGAGCTTAGTCTCAGATTTCGTCGCGCCCATATCTTCACGGACTTTAATAATCTCTCGCTGCAAATCAATAGTCATTAGCATTTCGCGAACGGCTTCAGCACCCATACGAGCATCAAATTCATCCCCATATTGCTCAAGAGCATCGAGATACATTTCGTCAGTCATCAATTGGCCGCGTTCAAGTTCAGTCATACCTGGCTCAACGACGACAAATGCCTCAAAATACAGAACACGCTCAATCTCTCGAAGAGTCATATCAAGCATAAGACCAATACGAGATGGTAATGACTTCAGGAACCAGATATGTGCGACTGGACTTGCCAGATCAATATGTGCCATACGCTCACGACGAACTTTAGTCTGTGTAACTTCAACTCCACACTTTTCACAAACTACACCACGATGCTTCAGTCTCTTATACTTTCCACATAGGCACTCGTAGTCTTTAATAGGGCCAAAAATCTTGGCACAAAACAGACCATCTCGCTCTGGTTTAAACGTACGATAGTTTATCGTTTCGGGCTTTTTAACTTCACCGAAAGACCATGACCTAACCATATCCGGGGAAGCCAAACCGATGCGAATTGCATCGAAGTCATCAACCGGATTCTGATACTTAAAAAGCTTAAGCAGATCTTTCATTAGTCTGTCTCCAGCTCAATGTTGATACCCAAGGATCTAATTTCCTTGACTAAAACGTTGAACGATTCTGGCATACCTGCGTCCATATAGTGCTCCCCGTCTACGATATTCTTATACATCCTAGTACGACCCTGAACATCATCCGACTTGACTGTAAGCATTTCCTGTAAGGTATAAGAAGCACCATAGGCCTCAAGAGCCCATACCTCCATCTCACCAAACCGCTGGCCGCCAAACTGTGCCTTACCACCGAGTGGCTGTTGTGTAACAAGACTGTATGGTCCTGTAGAGCGTGCATGCATTTTGTCATCAACAAGGTGATTAAGTTTCAGCATATACATATAGCCAACAGTGACATCACGATCAAACTTATCACCCGTGCGCCCATCCCATAATGTTGACTGCCCTGAAGCACTAAAATCAGAAAGTTCAAGTAAGTTCTTTATCTCAGCCTCAGAAGCGCCATCAAATACCGGTGTTGCCGTAGGCATACCTCTAGTCAAGTTATTTGCTAACTCAATAATTTCTTGATCACTGAATGATTTTAGATCTTCAGTTTTACCACCGGACTTGTTATAGGCGGCATGCAGGAATTGACGAAGCTTGGTAATTGATTCCTGAGATTTAAGCATTCGCTCAATCTTCTTGCCAACACCCATTGCCGCCCAACCAAGATGCGTTTCGAGTACCTGCCCTACATTCATTCTCGATGGAACACCCAATGGATTCAATACAATGTCGACTGGAGTTCCATCTTCAAGATAAGGCATATCCTCAACTGGAACAATCGTAGATATAACGCCCTTGTTACCATGTCGACCAGCCATTTTGTCACCTGGTTGAATCCTTCGTTTCACGGCCAGATATACTTTAACCATTTTCAAAACACCTGGAGCTAAATCATCGCCAGCTGTAATCTTAGTCTTCTTCACATCGAAACGGCGATCAAACTCTTCACGCTGCAACTTCAAGCGCTCAAAAGCCTTTTGCAACTGTTCATTTGCATTATCATTCTTAAGGCGAATCTCAAACCACTGATCACGCGCCAACTCCTCAAGATAGGCCTTTGTAATCTTGCTACCAGATTTCAACTTATTCGGTCCACCTTGTACCATCTTGTTAATAAGCATTCTTTCTATACGTTCATAAATATCTTCTTCAAGAATGCGCAATTTGTCATCGAGATCTTTACGAATACTTTCGAGTTCAGATTTTTCGATCGACAACGCACGATGGTCTTTCTCAACACCATCACGAGTAAATACACGAACGTCAATAACCGTGCCATCCATACCTGGAGGTACGCGAAGACTTGTGTCTTTGACGTCAGAAGCCTTCTCACCAAAGATTGCACGCAAAAGTTTTTCTTCCGGTGTTAGCTGTGTTTCACCTTTTGGAGTGATCTTGCCGACTAGAATATCGCCTGATTTTACTTCGGCACCGATAAAAGCAATTCCAGATTCATCAAGTTTCGCTAGAGCAGCATCTCCGACGTTAGGAATATCCGAAGTAATATCTTCAGAGCCCAGCTTCGTGTCACGTGCTACACATTGCAATTCTTCAATATGAATAGTCGTAAAGCGGTCTTCCTTAACGACGTTTTCTGATATCAGAATTGAGTCCTCAAAGTTGTAACCATTCCATGGCATGAATGCCACTTTAAGGTTTTGCCCCAAAGCCAATTCACCCATGTCAGTCGATGGTCCATCGGCCATAACATCACCAGTTGAGATTGAATCTCCAATCTTCACCAGGGGCTTCTGATTAATGCAAGTATTCTGATTCGAACGGGTATACTTAGTCAGATTATATATATCTACGCCCGCTTCTTCGGCAGTTGTCTCATCATCATTAACGCGAACAACAATTCGAGAGGCATCAACAGAATCTACGCGACCACCGCGACGAGCAACAACTGTTACACCGGAGTCAATCGCAACAGCACGCTCAATACCAGTTCCAACCAAAGGTGCTTCTGCACGTAATGTTGGCACTGCTTGGCGCTGCATATTAGATCCCATAAGTGCACGGTTAGCATCATCATGTTCAAGGAATGGAATCAATGCCGCAGCAACAGAAACTATCTGTCGTGGACTAACATCCATATAACTAATATCGGTAGGCGCAGCGAGCGTTGTTTCATTTTTGAAGCGCACCGCAACAAAATCATCGACAAACTTACCATTTTTATCCATGTCGGCATTCGCTTGAGCAACCATATACTGACTTTCTTCAATCGCAGAAAGATAATCAATGTCCATTGTTGCTTTACCATTTTTAACGCGACGATATGGTGTTTCAAGAAATCCATATTCATTGGTTCGCGCATAAACAGCCAATGAGTTGATCAAACCAATATTTGGCCCTTCAGGCGTCTCAATAGGACATACACGACCGTAGTGAGTTGGATGGACATCTCGAACTTCAAAGCCTGCTCGTTCACGTGTCAAACCACCTGGCCCAAGGGCCGAAACGCGGCGCTTATGGGTGATCTCTGAAAGCGGATTATTCTGATCCATGAACTGCGATAACTGTGAGGAGCCGAAAAACTCTTTAACCGCTGCAGCCACTGGCTTAGCATTGATCATATCCTGCGGCATCAGGCCATCGGCTTCTGCTTGTGTCAAACGCTCTTTAACAGCACGCTCGACTCGAACTAAGCCAACACGGAATGCATTCTCTGCCATTTCACCAACACTTCTCACGCGACGATTACCAAGATGGTCAATATCATCGACTGTACCAAAACCGTTACGAATATCGATCAAGGTTGAAAGCACATCCAAGATATCGTCCTTACTTAGAACACCATCGCCTTCTGAGTTATCACGACCCACACGACGATTGAACTTCATGCGTCCAACATTTGATAAATTATAACGATCTGGATTAAAGAATAAGTTTTGAAACAGATTCTCGGCTGCTTCCTTGGTAGGTGGCTCACCTGGTCGCATCATTCGATAGATCTCAACCAATGCCTCAAGACGAGTCGTGGATGGATCAATATTAAGAGTATTCGAGATAAATGGACCTCTATCGAGATCATTCACATAAAGCGTGGTGATCTGTTTAACACCTGTTGTAATTAATTGTTCAATTAGTTCAGCCGTCAATTCAGTGTTTGCCGGCGCCAACAATTCACCTGTCTCAATGTCAATAACATCCTGAGACAGGCGATGGCCCTCTAGATACTCATTTGGCACGATCAATTGATCGACTGTAGATTTCGTCATATCACGAACATGCTTTGCAGTTATGCGCTTACCTTCCTCCACAATCATTTTGCGGCCAAGTTTAATATCGAAAGCCGCTGTGTCGCCACGAAGTCGCTCAGGAATCAGAGCCATTTTAATTTCTTTCTCAGAGAGATAAAAATCGTTGTTCTCAAAGAACAATTCGAGCATCTCCTCATTGGTCATACCTAGTGCACGAAGAATAATCGTTACAGGTAATTTACGACGACGATCGATTCGAGCAAAAACAGAATCCTTTGGATCGAACTCAAAATCGAGCCATGAGCCACGGTAGGGAATCACGCGGGCTGAAAAAAGCAACTTACCTGAACTATGTGTCTTACCCTTATCATGATCAAAGAACACACCTGGAGAGCGATGCAACTGAGAAACGATAACGCGCTCAGTGCCATTCACTACAAAGGTTCCGTGATCAGTCATCAAGGGCATTTCGCCAAGATAAACTTCTTGCTCACGAATATCCTTAACAGGCTTAGGCGTGCCACTAGCCTCCTTGTCATAAATGACCAGACGAACCAATACACGGATCGGAGCAGCGTAGGTCAAACCGCGCATTTGACATTCTTTGACATCAAACACAGGTTCTCCCAAACGATAATTCACATACTCAAGCGCTGCATTGCCTGAATAGCTAACGATTGGAAATACTGATTGGAAGGCCGCATGTAGGCCCTTATCGTCACGCTCTTCGACCGTTTTCGATGACTGTAAGAACTTAGCGTACGAATCAACCTGAATCGACAGCAGATATGGAACATCCAAAACTGTTGGACGTTTACCAAAGTTCTTGCGGATACGTTTTTTCTCTGTGAATGAATATGCCATTCGAGAAGCCCTCGCTAGCCTCTAATTAATAGACGCAGACAATCAGCAAATCGCAATACGATAAGCTGATTGCCTAACCTTTTTTTCGCCCGACCGTCTATTGACAGTCGATCAAGCATCTTACGATGCAACAACTACTTAAGCTCGACAGCCGCGCCGGCTTCTTCTAGTTGTTTTTTAACTTCTTCTGCTTCGTCCTTAGATACGCCTTCTTTGATCGTAGAAGGTGATCCTTCGACGGCATCCTTAGCTTCTTTCAGGCCAAGTCCAGTGAGTGCGCGTACAGCCTTAATAACAGCAACCTTATTGGCTCCAAAACTTGTCATTACAACGTCAAATTCAGACTTCTCTTCAGTGGCAGCGCCCGCATCAGCAGCCGGACCAGCAGCAGCGGCTACAGGTGCAGCGGCAGAAACGCCCCACTCTTCTTCAAGCATTTTGACGAGCTCGACAACTTCCATTATTGGTTTAGCGCTCAATTCTTTGAGCAGATCTTCATTTGATAGTGCCATTTCTAATTCCTCAATAATTTTCTAAATCCCTGAGTCAGGGATATAACGTTAAGCAGCTTCCTGATCACCACGCGCGGATATCGTCCGTGCGAGCATTACAGGTGGTTCTGCAAGTGTGCGTACTAATTGGCTCATAGGCGCTACAAACACACCAAGCAAAATTGCGCGCGCCTGATCTATCGTCGGCAATTCTGCCAACTTTGCAAGATCAGACCCTGGCAGTAATTGCCCACCGGTCGATAGCGATACTGCCTGCAGGGCTTCATGCTCTTTAGCAAAATCTTTAATAACCCTGGCAGCAGCCCCTGGATCGTCTTTTGCAAATGCAAGAAGAATCGGACCTTTGAGTGTGTCTTGCATGCACTCAAAATCAGTACCTTCGACGGCACGTTTAGCCAACGAGTTCTTTATAACTCGCAAGTAAACGCCAGCGCTGCGTGCTTCTTTACGCAACTCCGTCATTTCTCCGACAGTCAAGCCTCTGTATTCAGCTGCAATAGCTGTAACAGAATCTCCTGCGACCGTATTTATCTCTTTGACAAAAGCCTTCTTGTCTTCGAGTCTCAATGCCATGATTTACTCCTGGCTTACGGTTATACAAATGGATGAAACGAGTCTCATCCCCCAATTCAAGGAGCGTCCACTCCCGTGTCGGACGGATAACCGAAGCCGATTGAACTGACTCAGGTAACACCATCTACGTAGGCGTTTATTAAGACCAACCTCCAGGTTGATCGCCTACGGTCTTTGACGACCGCCGCATCCTTGCGGCTAGCTTGAAGACGCCCAAAAGCGTCTTCTCACATTCTTTTAGATCGATTACTTGCTTACACCTCAACTGTTGATCGATCAACAGCTACACCTGGACCCATCGTTGATGAGACAGTTAGCTTTTTAACATATGAACCTTTTGCGGATGCTGGTTTCGCTTTTTTAAGATCGGTAAGTAGCGTATTCAAATTTTCTTTAAGTGCATCCACTTCAAAATCGGCTCGACCAATTGCGCAATGGATAATTCCAGCCTTATCAGTGCGATAACGTACCTGACCAGCCTTAGCATTCTTAACTGCGGTTTCAACATCAGCTGTGACTGTGCCAACCTTTGGATTAGGCATCAGGCCACGTGGACCAAGAATCTGGCCGAGCTGACCAACGACACGCATAGCATCAGGAGTTGCAATCACAACATCGAAATTCATTTCACCGCCCTTAATAGCCTCAGCAAGATCTTCGAATCCAACAATATCTGCACCAGCAGCGGATGCTTTATCCGCGTTTTCACCCTGAGCAAATACTGCAACACGAACGGTCTTGCCAGTACCGTTTGGTAATACTGTCGATCCACGAACAACCTGATCTGACTTACGAGGGTCAACGCCGAGGTTAACGGAGACATCGACGCTCTCTGGAAATTTTGCTGTTGCATGCTCCTTTACAAGGCCAAGTGCGATCTCTACTTCATATGTCATCTCTGAATCAATTTTTTCGAGAGCAGCTTTTCTCTTTTTGGTGAGCTTGGCCATTAATTCACTCCCTCAACTTCGATTCCCATGCTTCTAGCCGTACCTGCGATAGTGCGAACAGCAGCATCCATATCAGCAGCTGTCAGATCAGTCATTTTAGTTGAAGCAATTTCTTCGAGCTGCGCGCGATTAACTTTACCAACCTTTTCAGTGTTTGGTGTTCCAGAACCCTCTTTCAAACCAGCCGCCTTAAGAAGTAAGACAGCTGCAGGTGGGGTCTTAGAAATGAATGTAAAACTGCGGTCGCTATAAACGGTAATGACAACTGGAATCGGCAATCCTGGCTCAGTATCTTGTGTCTGAGCATTAAAAGCTTTACAGAACTCCATAATATTTACGCCATGCTGGCCAAGAGCAGGTCCAACAGGGGGAGACGGATTTGCCTTTCCCGCGGGGACCTGTAACTTTATATAACTGGCAACTTTCTTCGCCATTTTATTTTCCTCTCGAGTTCAAACGCCCTTCCGAGCTCCTCGTATCTTGTTATATGCGCAACTAAAGGGCGCAGAGTAACTATTACGCTTTTTCTACTTGGTCGAAGTCCAATTCTACTGGTGTTGAACGCCCAAGAATCTGTACTCCAACCTGAATTCTATTTTTCTCATAATTAACTTGTTCAACCACTCCAGAAAAATCATTGAATGGCCCATCTGTAACACGGACAACTTCACCCGGCTCAAACAATACCTTCGGTCGTGGCTTGTCGACACCCTCCTGAACGCGTTGCAAAATACGATCAGCTTCTTTTTCTGTAATCGGTGCCGGTCGATCGCTTGAACCACCAATAAATCCGAGCACCTTTGGTACTTCCTTGACGAGATGCCATGTCTCATCATCCATCTCCATTTGCACAAGAACATAACCCGGAAAAAATTTACGTTCACTTCGACGTTTCGCGCCTTCACGCATCTCAACTACTTCTTCAGTTGGAACTAAGATTTCTCCAAATTTGTCCTGCAACCCCATGCGCTCAATCCGCTCTTCAAGAGCGCTCTTAACACGATGCTCAAAGTTAGAATAAGCATGTACGATATACCAACGTAAGGTCATTCTTTATATATTCCGTTCATTCAATTCAGCTGACACTAGCCAACCAAATAAGAGACTAGCTTGAGTAAACCCATGTCGAGCAACCAGAAAAACGTCATCATGACAGCTGTAAAAACAAAGACAGCAATCGCCGTTTGCGTGGTTTCCTGCTTTGTCGGCCAGACTACCTTACGAATTTCGACGCGTGAACCTTGAATAAAGTGCCAGAGTCTTTGGCCCTGCGCACTTGTCATAGATATCGCGATACCTACTATCGTTCCACCCAATACCATAAGGACACGAACAGCCTGTGGCAAGCTCGTCGCAGCTACTCCCGTATCAAAATAATAATAAGCATATATACCACCAACAACCGCAAATGCTGCGGTCAGTAGCTTGAGGGTATCAAACATGCTGCCTTGTGGTGTTTCTGTTTGTGCGTTCATATTTATTCTATAGCTAGTTATTCAAATGGCAGGCCAGGAGGGAATCGAACCCCCAACCTGCGGTTTTGGAGACCGCCGCTCTGCCAATTGAGCTACTGGCCTAAACTTTTACTCAATAATTTTCGAAACAACACCGGCACCAACAGTACGGCCGCCTTCACGAATAGCGAAACGCAAACCGTCTTCCATGGCAATCGGTGCAATCAGTTCAACAACCATCTGGACATTATCACCCGGCATTACC
>JAQWOA010000004.1 GCA_029246105.1 Woeseiaceae bacterium
ACTCATCACGAAGACGCGCATTTTCTTCGAGCGTGCGACGCAACTCTCTTTCGGCTCTTCGTCGCTCTGTTACATCCTTTGAGGCAACAAGCATACGATCGACATTACCATCTTTATCACGGTGGGATATTGCAGACATTACCAAATCGAGAACGGCACCATCTTTCGAAATCATTTGACGTTCAAGATTATTGAAATCACCATCACGGATCAGTTCACGTAAACGACCATCTGCATAATATTCACTGTCTCGAGAAGAAAAAAAATCAGTTATTGAGCGCCCAACAACTTCTTCCCTATTAAAGCCTAGCTTCTGTAGCCAGTGATCAGTCACCGTTACAATAAGACCTTCTCCGTCGACCGTATGTAACATCGCTGGTGTCGCACGATAAAGTGTTCGATACTTAAAATTTGCTCGAGCTTGATCAGAAATTTCAGCATACATCGCAACTGTTCGAAGATATTCTCCCTTCTGATCGAGCTCAATAATGGCGTTAGACATACAGTCAACAACATCGCCGGACTTAGTAACAAAACTGATTGGCTTATTTTCCAATTTCCCGGTGCGACGCAAGGCAGGTTTTAGTTCATCTCGTATGCGAGCTGCGCTTTCATGAGTTGAAAAATCTTCGGGGCTGCGGCCAACCATCTCTTCACGCTCATAACCCAGCCGCTCTAGCATCGCGTCATTAACATCCAAGTACACACCATCTTCTGCAATCGAAGTCGCCATCATTGGTGACTTGCGAAACAACCATTGGTAATCGTCTTGAGAAATCATCGTCTCATTATATATGACTTTTCGTTAAAAAATCACGGTTTATCGTTAAAAATAATACGGAAAAGCGTAAATTACGATATTCCGTAACAACTTAATATTCATTAACCCATTGTTTTTAATATAATTTTAATGTTGGCACGACTTATGCATTATTAATATTGAAAAGCAATTAAATGTATTAACGACCAACATCGAAGAAGCGATTAACTTTAGGACAAGATCATGAAAATTGAATATTTTGAAAACGGGCTCGCCCTTTTGGCCGCATTGATCATTCTTATCGGCGTATCAGCTGCTGCTGAAATAGCGCTGAATGGAGATCTTGGCACAATTAAAACTTACAACGCTGCTCAAAGATAGCAGTACCAAATACCCTACCGGGGCCCGACGCCAGATCCCCCCTTATCTTTTGGCTCTGGGCCCCGAATCTCACCGAATGAAATTCGGTGAACAAACGGACCAAGTTGGTCCGACACGGCACCCCCCTGCCGTTCTTTGAACGCCGAAGATTATTCTTCGGCGTTTTTTTTAATTACCATAAGTGAGCTTCAGCACGAATGGCAAGATCGCCAGACATTATTGAATTCATGGAAACTTTTCGATAAAGACACTATTTCGATATGTAATATAATTAAAAAGAGATAGGTGAATCAAAAGTAAATTTCACAAATTCAATCGTCCTCATCGCTTTTCCATTTCTTCAGTTTTTTCTTATCAACCTTTTTCCACTGACGATCGCTTTGTCGCATATAAGAGATCACTTTTATGATTGTGTATAGAACTACAAAAGCAATAAAGATTAATAGATACTTCAGGCCATCGGACATGATGGAAACCTCAAAATAACGTAAGTTAAAAATTTTGAGTTATTGTAATAAACAATTTGACTAAACAGCAATCCAATTTGATCCAAACGATTTTTTTGAGGCTTAATGCAAATAATGGCCGGTATTTCGCGAGAAGATGCCCGTAGGGTAAACTTATTTTTGCAAGTTTTAAGCCTTCGTATCGAGCTCAGCATATAATTTGCGATCGTGCATTTAATAGTCCGCGATGGCGCTCACAAATCTATAATAAGATTCCTAGTTTTTGAATCAACCGTATAAATATTCATCAACGTGAGCATCAAAATTTAACTATAGAATCCTGAGACTTAAAATTTTTATGTCAAATCTGAAACTCATAGAAATTCACGATGCCACTCTTTGGCGTGGATCGACCTGTGTATTTAAAAACCTTACGCTCAGCATCAAAGAGCATGAACGCGTAGCCATACTCGGGCCAAACGGGTCCGGTAAATCAACACTGCTTAAGACAATCAATCGAGAAATTTATCCGGCAACAAAAGCAGGTTCATACATACGTATTCTTGGTCGAGATAAATGGGATGTATGGGAATTACGTAAAAAAATAGGCGTTGTATCAAACGACCTTCATCAACGCTATACCGCAACTACTACCGCAATTGAGGTTGTCGTCTCTGGATTTCACTCAAGTATTGGTGTCCACGGCACACTGGCTAATCGTATAACTAAAGATCAGGTTGTTGCTGCTCGAAGCACATTATCTGAACTGGGAATTGACGAATTACATGGGACACCATTAAATCGAATGTCTTCAGGCCAACAAAGACGATGTATTCTAGCCCGTGCATTGGTTCATAATCCGATCACGCTTATTCTTGACGAACCAACGACAGGTCTCGACTTTGCTGCTAGCTTCGACTACCTCGAGCGCATTAGAAGGCTCGCGCAATCAGGTCACAACATCGTTATCGCAACCCATCATTTAAATGAGATACCGCCAGAGATAGATCGGGTAATTCTATTGCAAAATGGTGCTATTGCCGCTGATGGCCCTAAAGATAAAATCCTGACGGGAGAGACTTTAAGCGCTGTTTATGAAACACCAATCTGTGTCAATAAGGTTGCTGGCTACTATTTAGCATACCCAGGTTAATCATTATCAATTAATCGCTAAGTCCTAATCTGTCCATAATGTTTGTAAACTTTGAACGCCGTCAATTAGGGCCTTTTTTTCACTACGATTAAGCCGTTTAATTCTATACTCAAGACTGGATGCTTTAGATCTACCCCCCACAACCTCACTAAAAACTAATTTTAAGGGACCTCGCCCTCGTAGATACCTCGCACCTCGAGAGCTATTCTCGTGCTCTTTAAGTCGCCGTTCAACATCTGTAGAGATGCCAGTGTAATAAGAGCCATCATCGCAATATAAAATATAGACGCTATATTCTGTGTTCTCCATGAATATCAGGCACCATCATCATAAAAAATATATTCATAAACGCAAATCATCATCTTTGGCGAACTTGGCGAAAGGTCCTTATTTTATTATTCAATAGTAATTCCAGCATCTAATTCAGGCATTACCACCAACAAGTATATTACCAAATACAAGAAGTGAACCTGCTTCTATACTTTCAATATTTTCTGGAGAATCAATCCAAGTCAATACAATATCGGTTGCTCCATCTAGCTCTTCAGCGGGATTAAATAATCTCAAAGTTAGAACGTTTCCAGTCATTTCGGCCTCACGGATCAAATCATTTCCACCATATTGCCCCTCGTTAATCTCAATATAGATCGACTCTTTGAGATCTTCGTTCATGTTACGCATCAATAACAAATAATCAGAAATATCACTTTGATCAATGATCTTCGCAAAAAATAATATGATCTCATTATCACGAACATCAAATGCAACGGTATCGTACTGCCTGCTAACTGCCATTTATGTTTCCTGTATTTTCTTTTGTAATCCTAACTATTTCCACATCCTTCTTGCTCCAAAGATCAGTCAACCAAGAATGTAGTTCTTTTCGAAAAGCTCGATCACTCTCATAATCGCCATCTATGAGCCAACGCTCAATTAGTCTTTCATGAATTTCGACTATGACGCGAATATCCTTACCGCAACACATATCCCAGAATCTAGAAGAATTATCAGGATATATAAGCGTGACATCTACGATGCTATTAAATAAATCACCCATTGACGAAAGAGTTATCGCAAAACCGCCAGCTCTTGGTTGCAAGAGCTTATTGTAAGGAGACTTTCGATCTGCTCGCTTTTGTTCTGAAAAACGTGTTCCTTCGATGAAATTTAAAACTGAGGTCGGAGTATCCCTAAATTTGTTACAAGCGCTTCGTGTCATTTCCAAATCTTTACCCCTCATATTTGGGTACTTGGATAAATACGAAGGTGAAAAACGCTTCATAAATGGCATATCCAGTGCCCACCATGCGATTCCCAATAATGGAAACCACATCAACTCCTGCTTAAGAAAAAACTTCAAAAATGGCACGCGACGATTAAATACCGCCTGTAAAATGAATATATCAATCCAAGTCTGATGATTTGCAATAATGAAATACCATCCATCTCGTTTGAGTCTATCGCCGCCATTGCTTTCAATACGAACCGATCCAGCGTATTGCATTAACCACCCATTTACGCTGACCCAATTTTCGCCAAATGCCATCAGAATTCGCGTTATGGTATGTCTTAAAATCGTTATTGGTAGCAATAATTTAGCCACAGCAAAAACGATGATCGGTATGAACCAAAAAAAAGTATTAGCTGTAAGGCCGGCAAAAAATATGACGCCACGAATGTTTTGAAAGAATCTTGTCACGATATTTAAAAGCTCATCTAAAGAACTATATTTTAGCCTGAATCACTCTAAGGTAAAATCATGAATGACTTTATAATTTTTCTCAAACAATTGCCCAATCGTCTCGGAATCATAAGAATGGCATGTACATAGCATTAAATTATATTTCTACTGGGTATACTCAGCCCTATAAGTGAGCTCAAGGACACAAAGATAATGACAGTTGCAAGACGGATAGATGGCAAAACAAAGGCAGAAAATCTCGCTGAGTCAGTTACACGGGAAACAGCAATACTGCAGAAAGACCATGGCATAACACCTGGACTTGCCGTCGTAATTATAGGTGAAGATCCTGCAAGCCATATATACGTGCGCAATAAGAAGCGTATAGCTGAATCCTGTGGCTTTCATTCCGTGCAGCATACACTTGCTGACAATGTCCCACAAAACGAGATTCTACAGTTAATCAAAGAGCTCAATACCGATAATGCAATTCATGGCATTCTTGTGCAATTGCCATTACCCCCACACCTTGATGAGCTAATCATTATGCAGGCTATTGAGCCATCAAAAGATGTCGACGGATTTCACTTCATAAATATTGGCAAGTTAGCCGCTGGTAATACGTCTAATGCATTTATTCCCTGTACACCAGCAGGCTGCATGATGATGATCGAAGACGAACTGGGTAGTGATCTTTCTGGAAAAAATGCAGTTGTCATAGGTAGATCAAATATTGTTGGAAAGCCAATGTCCTCACTTTTATTACAAGCTAATGCAACAGTGACGATTACTCATAGTCGGACAAAAAATTTACCGGAAATAGTTTCGACTGCAGATATCATAGTTGCTGCAGTCGGTCGTCCAAATATAGTCAAAGCAAACTGGGTCAAGCCCGGTGCTATTGTTATTGACGTAGGCATCAATCGAGTGGGCAAAGTCATCGATGGTGAAATCAAGATGGGGCTTACTGGTGACGTCGACTTTGACGACGTATGTAGTGTCGCTGATGCAATAACACCTGTGCCAGGAGGTGTCGGACCAATGACGATTGCAGTGCTTATTTCTAATACATTACGTGCAGCACGTCTCTCTGCTGGACTCGAAGATTAAAAGCTAGCGCGGACTAAAGCTCGCAATAATGACGGCAGCAAAAGGTATGGGCATCATTTTTTAGCGTACCAACTAAAAAAATACCTAAAAATATAATGTGCGAATGCAATTACTATAAATTAAAAACACCCTTTTTAAATAATAGACACTCCTCAAAAAGATCTGCTCATAACATCCTATTTGTCATCCTGAATTACATCGCGCTCGAGTTTTATATTAAGCTCAGATGATGGTAACCATTTACCACGTAACATAACCCCATGAACTCTATTACTATTCTTAATTTTGTCGAGTGGATTAGAATCTAGTAGAACTAAGTCAGCATCTTTACCTTCAGCAATTATTCCTCCATTGGAGCCGAGAAAATTAGCTACTTCCACCGTCCCCGTTCTTAGCGCCTCATAGGGCGTCAACCCTGCAGCAACCAAAAGGCTGAGACGGTCGACCTCTGATGGATGAGTATTCGTGACATGAGCATGCATCTCCGCAAGCCCGGGCATAAGAAAACGCTTTGTCCCATCAATTATTAACGCATTTTTGGGAATTGAAATTGTATCCACATGCCCAATTTCAGTAATCTCACCATCGGCAACAATAACTGTCTGCTGAAACAATACTGTTTCTGTAGACATCGGAATGACATTGACATTAACAAATACTGCCATGTCGGCTGACACACTACTCACAGATAAAATAATACTGATGGACAGCACTGAAAAACTAAAAAAATTCTTCAAATGAATAACCTATATGACCTTCTTTTAGTTGATGAAAATGAACCGACGAAAACTGCTCATCGTTATCGATTTTCCACCATTTAATATTGACAGACCTTACCTAGCTAATACGCTAATTACCTGTAACGATTTTGAAGCTTCTTCAGCTCATTTGAGCCCGGGTTGAGGTTCTCAAGAGGCAATTTAGATAAGGGTGTATTAATATTTTCCATCAACTCGTGCATTTCAGCCTGAGATTCATCTAAATAAAGAAGACCTGTCATGATTTCTCCCGCGTTGGAATGCTCACGCAGATACTGAAATACCGACGCTCTACTTGTTAAATCATAGTCCTTATCAACCTTACGTAAAACGATCGTGCTGCCATCATGCATTTCAATAGGCATTGCTTCACCCTCAGCATACGCAGCTTTGATTTCTTTGGCTGGTGGTATGTAATCAACATCAATAACTTGATGATAAAACTGTCGAGTATGAGCATAGCTTTTTGTTGACCCTTCATGGTCATTAAACGTGACGCAAGGACTAATGATATCTACCAGCGCAAAGCCTCGATGCATTAAGGCACCTTTCAACAATGGTACAAGTTGTTCTTTATCTCCAGAGAAGCTTCTCGCTATATATGTTGCACCGAGACTCAACGCAGTGCTAACAGGATCAATTGGCTCCTGATTATTCGGCTCGCCTTTTTTTGGTTTGCTACCGATATCAGCTGAAGCAGAGAACTGCCCTTTTGTCAGGCCATAAACACCATTATTCTCAATCACATAGCACATGTTGACGTTTCGACGAATTGCATGCGCAAATTGCCCAATGCCAATCGATAATGAATCGCCATCTCCCGAAACACCAATGTACATCAGGTCACCATTAGCCACGTTCGCTCCAGTCGTAACAGATGGCATGCGGCCATGCACAGAATTAAATCCATGTGACTGACTGACGAAGTATGTGGGAGTCTTTGATGAGCAACCAATGCCGCTCATCTTTGCCAGCATATGCGGCTCAATATTCAATTCGAAAACAGCCTGAATAATTGCAGCAGTGACTGAATCATGACCGCAACCAGCACACAGCGTCGACACGGCGCCTTCATAATCACTTGAAGTCAATCCGAGATTGTTTTTCTTCCTTCCCGGATACATAATTTTTGGTTTAGCTATGTAACTCATTAGTCTTCTGGCCTCAGGCAGCACGACCCTTTGTTATTTCCTCAAGTATTCGGTCAACGACAAATCCAGAGTTAATTGGCATACCGTTATAATGCAATAACGATACCAATTTTCTCTGATTCGCCTCTATATCATTAATTAACAAGGTGCGTAACTGTGCGTCACGGTTCTGCTCAACGACGTATACAACATCATGCTTTTCAATAAACTCAGCAACATCTTTACTGAACGGAAACGACCGGATTCGGCAGTAGTTCAAACCGATATCCTTTACCACTAATCGATCCAACGCTTCCTTGCATGCACTGTCTCCACTTCCGATAGTGATTATCCCAGCCTTATTGAGTTTGGAATATAGAATTTCTGGTTTCGGCAAAATGCTGCGTGCAGTTTCCCATTTTATTAGCAATCGATCGATGACATCCTGATAGGCTGTGGCGTCTTCAGTATAAGTTCCTAACTTGGTATGGCCAGATCCTCTCGTAAAAAATGCACCCTTTGGATGTTCTCCTGGAAGTGTTCGGTAAGGAATTCCATCGCCATCAACGTCGAGATATCGATAAAATTTATCCATCTCCTCAAGTTGCTCTGCATTCAAAACTTTACCTCGATCCGGCACATAGGATTCATCCCACTCTAGCTCTGGCACTATCCAGTCATTCATTCCGATATCAAGATCCGACATAACTATCACAGGTGTTTGCAGGCGTTCAGCCATATCGAATGCTTTAGGTGCCATATAAAAACATTCTCCAGGGTCCGAAGGAAATAATAGAACATGCTTGGTGTCGCCATGGGAAGCATACGCACAACTTAGTAGATCACATTGTTGTGTGCGTGTTGGCATTCCTGTCGACGGTCCAGTTCGCTGAACATTGAATATGACAGTTGGAATCTCAGCATAATAAGCAAAACCAATGAATTCACTCATTAACGAAATTCCTGGACCACTGGTTGGTGTAAAAGAGCGGGCGCCATTCCATGCCGCTCCCAAAACCATACCAATTGCGGCCAACTCATCTTCAGCCTGAATTATTGCGTAAGTATTTTTGCCGGTTTCAGGATCAACCCTATAGCGTGAACAAAAGCCTCGAAAAGCGTCCATGAGTGATGTCGATGGGGTTATCGGATACCAGGCACCGACAGTTGCACCAGCGTACATACAACCAAGTCCTGCGGCCGTATTACCATCCATAATGACACTGTTTGACGTCTTATCCATTTTCTCGACATGCATAGGTAATGGACATGTGAAGTTATTTTTTGCGTAGTCATAGCCAAGACGAATAGCTTGCATATTAGAATCAATCAGATGGGATTTTGCTGCGAACGTTTCCTCGAGTAGCTTTATTATAATTTCCAGATCAATATCAAGTAATGCCGCAATAGTGCCGACATAGGCAACATTTTTCATTAGGATGCGCGTCCGTACACCGTTAAAACTCTCGTTACATAATTTTGAGAGTGGAATTCCAATAACAGTTATATCCTCGCGATTAAGTAACTCACTACGCGGCCAAGTTGAGTCATATATCAGCCATCCACCCGGAGTAACTTCAGCCATATCTTTTACGTAGGTTTGAGCATTCAGAGCGACCATAACGTCGACGCGATTCGAACGTGACTTATAGCCGGCGCCTGTTACACGAATTTCATACCAAGTTGGCAGTCCTTGGATATTGGAAGGAAAGTAGTTCTTGCCCACTACCGGTATGCCCATACGGAATATGGACTTCATCAGTAATCCATTAGCACTTGCGGAACCGGTTCCGTTCACTGTGGCAATCTTAATAACAACGTCATTTATCGTCGACACGTGATGCCTCTATGAGTTCGATTCAATAGCTGATAAGGGTTCTTCATCAGATAATTGATCTTTTGCATAAGGAATAAGTATTGCAGATTTCTGCATATCCCAGGCTCCTGTCGGACAACGCTCTGCGCACAAACTACAATGCACACAAAGATCTTCATCTTTAATCATTACGCGTCCAGTGTGCGGAAGATCATCTGATACATATAAATCCTGTTCGTGATTATTCGCTGGCGCAGACAAACGCGTACGAAGATCATCCTGCTCACCATTCATAGTAATCGTCAGACAGTTGACTGGGCAAACATCAATGCAAGCATCACACTCAATGCAGAGATTAGCAGTGAAAACAGTTTGGATATCGCAGTTTAGACACCTCTCAACTTCCTGCACCGCTTGCTCTGCAGTAAAGCCAAGCTCAACTTCAATATCAACTTTCTTAAAGCGATCCAATAAATCCACATGCGGCATTAATCGACGAGACGCATCGTCATAGTCATTTGAAAAACTCCACTCATGCATGCCCATTTTCTGACTGACGAGATTCAGTCCATCAGGAAGTCGCTTTGAAATACTTTCGCCCTGACAATAGCGATGTATGGATATTGCCGCCTGATGCCCATGCTCTACTGCCCAGATAATATTTTTAGGCCCAAAGGCTGCATCACCACCAAAGAAAACACCATCACGGCCACTCATCATTGTGGTCTCATCCACCAAAGGACAATCCCAATCATTAAAATTAATACCAATATCTCGTTCAATCCATGGGAACGCATTGTCTTGGCCAATAGCCAATACAACATCATCACAAGGTATGATTTTTTCACCGCTAACGGTGCCACGATCAATACCACCGCTCTCATCGACTTTATATTCCATTAATTCAAACTTCATGCCGACTAGTTTGCCATCTTTAATAACAAACTCTTTAGGCGAATGATTAGTTAATATTTCAACGTTTTCTTCCTCAGCATCTTCAAGTTCCCATTCTGACGCCTTAAAAAATCCGCGTGGCTTCCTAGCCATAACTTTCACACTTTCAGCGCCAATTCTAAGAGATGTTCTACAGCAATCCATAGCAGTATTGCCAACACCAATAATGAGAACGTTCTTGCCAACTTCTTTAATATGTTCAAAAGCGACAGACTCGAGCCAATCAATACCAATATGAATTCGATCTGAATCATAGCGTCCTGGAATCTCAAGATTCTTACCACGTGGCGCACCGGTACCAACAAACACTGCATCAAAGTTATCTTCAAGCAACCCTTTCAGGCTATCGATGGGATGATTCAACTTTAAATCAACGTCCATATCGAGAATATAACCAATCTCTTCATCCAAAACCTTCGGTGGCAATCGAAATTGAGGAATATTAGTACGCATGAGGCCACCAGTGATTGGTAGCGCTTCAAAAATAGTCACTTCATATCCCAATGGCGCAAGATCATTTGCCACCGTCAAAGAAGCACATCCAGCACCAATCAATGCAACTCTTTTGCCGTTGCTAATTTTCGGCGCTTTTGGCAAAAATTCAGTGATGTCATCTCGATGATCAGCCGCAACGCGCTTAAGTCGACATATAGCAACTGGTTCATCTTCGACTCGCCCACGACGACACGCTGGTTCACAAGGGCGGTCACAGACTCTACCGAGAATACCCGGAAAAACATTGGATTTCCGATTCTCCATGTAAGCTTCGGAAAATTGCCCCTGCGCAATCATTCGAATGTATGCGGGCACATCAGTATGTGCGGGACAGCCCCATTGGCAGTCAACTACCTTATGGAAGTACTCAGGATTGGAAGTATCTGTTGGCTTCATTCAGATGCTCAAAACTGGCATCTAATGATGCCAGATAGTCAATTACGGTCCTTAGTTTTTCGCTAGCATAACGGTATCGCTGTGAAAGTAAACAAATTCTGCCTACTCAGCGCGCGCGTCCGTAAATCAATCTCTTTCCAGCTATATTCCCGGTCAGCTTACCGTCGTCATAAACAATAGCGCCATTAACAATCGTTGTATCAATACTGGCAGAAAACTCATGATTTTCAAACGGTGACCACTGGCACTTAAATAAAATATTTGAGGGTGTGACGCGATACGATTTCTTTGGGTCGACAATCACAAGATCTGCGAACCACCCTTCTCTCACATAACCTCTCTCAGAAACACCAAAAATGTCCGCCGGAGCATGACAAGCTCGATCTACTATCAATTCCGGGCTAATTTCATCATTAGCAGCGAGATCAAATAAAATTAGCAACGCATGTTGAACCAATGGCAATCCAGCTGGAGCTTTAAAATATTTCTTTGCTTTTTCAGTTGCCGTATGAGGTGCATGATCTGTTGCTATAACATCGATGCGTTGGTCATTAAGTGCTGCAATTAGTGCCTCTCGGTCCGCCCTGCTTTTTATCGCTGGGTTAGTTTTAATTTTTGCACCAAGCTCTTCGTATCGTGAATCATCAAACCAAAGATGATGGACGCAAGCCTCTGCAGTAATACGCTTTTGTGAGCGATGAGAGCTATTAAATAAGCCCATTTCAACGGCCGTGGTCAGATGCAAAACGTGCAGCAAAGCATCGTGACGACTTGCAAGCCCGACGGCCAACTGCGAAGACTTCAAGCATGCAGCTTCTGAACGAATTGTCGGATGCTCTGAAAATGGAACATTGTCACCGTACCTTTTCCGCGCTTTATCTTCAGCAGTCCAGATCATCGGAGAATCCTCACAATGAGTAAGTACTATTGTTGGAGCATGCTCAAAAAGCTTCTCCAGCGCCTCTGGATTATCAACTAACATGTCTCCAGTTGACGCACCCATGAAAGCTTTAATACCTGCCCCCTCACCAACCTTGAGGGCCTTGATCTCTTCAATATTGCTATTAGTCGCACCGAGATAGAAACCGTAATTTGAAGTGCAGCGGTTTTCGGCGATTCCGTATTTATCGCGCAGCGCGGTGCGCGTGGTAGTTTGCGGATTCACATTCGGCATATCCATAAAGCTGGTTATACCTCCAGCTGCCGCTGCCGCTGACTCTGATGCCAAATCAGCTTTATGGGTCATTCCCGGCTCACGAAAATGCACCTGATCATCAATCATACCGGGCATCAAATATTTACCCGCCAGATCGATCACTGATGCGCTCTCTGGCGCAACTATCGAAGTATCAATCTGAGCAATGCGTTCACCTTCAATAAGGACATCCGCATCCCGAATCTGGCCCTCGTTTATCAAACGGGCATTCGTTAATAAAAGCTTACTCAATTGACTAATCCCACTAAATTCAATTCCTAATTATGGGAGGGCCGAACGATGATTACCATTACTACTTTTGCGGAACGTCTCCTAGTATGCGATAACCGCGAGATGAACGCTATCAACTACCTCGAGTTAATTCGGAATGCGGATGTCTATGACGTGGCGATAAAATCGCCACTTGAGCTCGCCAGTGCTCTCTCTAAGCGAGCAAATAACCGCATCTTAATGAAACGTGAAGACTTACAGCCGGTTTTTTCATTCAAGCTTCGTGGTGCCTACAATAAAATCGCCAATTTAAGTGACGATGAACTTGCCAAAGGTGTCATCTGCAGTTCAGCAGGCAATCATGCACAGGGTGTCGCATTAGCTGCTAAGAAACGCGGAGTTCGTGCGGTTATTGTGATGCCAGTGACTACACCGCCCATTAAGGTAGATGCAGTTCACGCGCTCGGTGGGGAAGTTATATTGAGCGGCAACGCCTATGATGACGCTTATGAATATGCCAGGCGACTTGAAATCAAACAAGGTCTCACATTCATTCACCCATTTGATGATCCAGCTGTAATTGCGGGACAAGGGACCATTGGCGCAGAAATCTTGCAACAGACTGATGGTAAAATTGATGCTGTTTTTGTACCGATCGGCGGTGGTGGTTTGATCGCTGGAATCGCAGCTTGCATTAAACTTCAATATCCAAAAATCAAAATCATCGGTGTCGAACCAGATGACTCAGCAGCTATGCGAGACTCAATCGTAGCAGGCAAACCAGTGTCGCTTGAGCATGTTGGAATTTTTGCTGATGGTGTCGCGGTGCGTCGCGTTGGAGACGAAACATTCAGACTTTGTCAGAAATTTGTTGATGAGATTATTACAGTCGACACAGATCAGTGTTGCGCAGCGATACGCGACATATTTGAAGACACCCGTTCCATCGTTGAGCCCGCAGGTGGGCTTGCCGTTGCCGGTGCCAAAAAATATATCGCGTTGAATAATCTAAATGACAAAACCCTAGTTACGATAAGTTGTGGCGCAAATGTTAATTTCGATCGTTTACGGCATATCGCAGAACGTGCCTCAATCGGTGATCGAGCAGAAATGTTACTCGCCGCCGAGATCCCAGAAAAACCTGGCAGCTTCCGTCAATTTTGTGAAGTACTAGGCAATAGAGGAATCACAGAATTCAATTATCGATATGCTGATAAAAATAAAGCGCATATTTTTGTCGGTGTTCAGCTATCAAAACGCCAAGGTGAAGCTAGCGAACTATTGACAGAACTTAATAAAACTAACACAAATGTTATCAATTTAAGTGACAACGAAATGGCCAAATTGCATGTTCGACATATGGTAGGTGGTCGATCAACTGATATAAAAAATGAAAGGCTATTTCGATTCGAATTTCCAGAACGACCTGGAGCTCTTCTAGACTTTCTGAACGCTATTGGTACCGATTGGAACATCAGTTTATTTCACTATAGAAATCATGGCTCTGATTATGGTCGTGTACTAACAGGTATCGATGTACTCGAAAGCGAAAGCGAGAAACTGGAAGCACACCTTTTAAAGCTTGGTTACTCCTACTGGGAAGAAAGTGATAATCCCGCCTACACAATGTTCCTTCAATAGAGTATCTAGGCAATCTATACGACAAATTCACTAATAATTATTATTATTTAATCAGATGTCGTCACTATCACAACACTCATTACTATGTTGCGTCAGGTCGTGTATAAACAGGGTAAACCCTAAATTTATATTTGCGATAGGCAAAAGAATAAACAAATGACGTTCGAGATTGGACTAATCCTCGGAATACTCGTTATTTCACTGATACTTTTTATTAGTGAAATAATTCGTATGGACGTTGTTGCATTGCTCGTTCTCGGCACACTAGCCATCACAGGATTGGTTGATTCGAAACAGGCTTTCGCTGGATTCAGCAACAGCGCTGTTATTACCGTCTGGGCCATGTTCATATTAAGTGCGGGGCTAACTCAAACAGGCATCGCTGATATCATTGGCCGACAGATCATGCGAATCGGTGGTAACCGAGAGATCATTCTGATTTTCGTCATAATGACTACTGGCGCCGTTTTATCGGCGTTCATGAATAATATTGGCGTCGCAGCACTAATGTTGCCAGTTGTTGTAGAAGTAGCGCAGCGTACCGGTGTCGCTGCGTCTCGCTTACTAATGCCGCTAGCCTATTCGACGTTGCTCGGTGGCCTCATGACGCTTATTGGGACGCCCCCTAATCTTCTTATAAGTGAATCACTATTCCTCAGCGGCCATAAGCCTTTTGCTCTGTTCGACTTTATGCCTCTTGGCTCAATAATCATGATTATTGGCGTTCTATTTATTGTTCTTTTAGGTCGGTTTTTATTGCCAAAAATCAGTATTGAGAGCGAAAAACACGTTAGCCAACGCAGTTTACGATCGCTATACAAACTACAAGAACGCACATTCATGCTACATGTACCAAAGAATTCCGTTCTTGTTGGCAAAACACTTATGGAAACACGCATTGGAGCATCAACTGGACTAATAATCCTATCGCTGTTTCGAAATGGTCGGAATGACATGCTACCGACGCGAAAAACAATAATTAAGGGTGGCGATGGCTTACTAGTACAAGGTCGGATCGATCAGTTTCGTGAGCTACAGAGATGGAGTGATCTCGTCATCGAGAGAGAATCAGAAGTTCTCAAACAAATGGTAGCATCAAAAGTCGCATATGCATCGATCGTCGTGACAGAAGGATCGCCTGTTGTTTCCGAACTTATCCGGCATGCCGCCTTTCGTACTCGATTCGATGTCGCAGTCGTCGGTATCATGCGAAAAGGAGGTTATCGTCTAACTAACCTCGCTTATGTTCCAATCAAAGCCGGTGATCAAATCCTAGTCCAAGGAGAATTAGAGGCGATAGCTCAATTAGAACGATTTCCAGATTTCGAAAAAGTCGAAGTTTATTCGTCAGAGCAACTTGAGCAGACCTACCAAACTGATGAAAGAATGTTTGTCGTAAGAATTCCTAAGGAGAGTGATCTCGCCGAAGAAACGTTGAAGAAAAGTCGCCTTGCCGATGTATTCGACTTTCGAGTCTTAGCAGTTTTTCGTAACGGTGAACTTAAAGTAATGCCGCGTGGGGATGAAATTCTTTTTGGATGTGACTTATTGTTAATCGAGGGACAACAAAGCGATCTGGACGTTTTGCGTGGTATGCAAGAACTCGATATCAACACCAAAGCGCCCAGAAATCAGGCGTCGCAAGAAACTGAACGCCTTACACTTATGGACGCGACGTTAGATCCACGCTCTTCTCTAGCAGGCAAAACTGTCGGAGAATTGAATTTTCGAGAGAGATATGGAATCGAATTAAATGGAATCTGGCGCGAAGGTAAAACAATAGGCACAGAGCTTGCAGACGAACGTCTGCAAATCGGTGACGCGCTATTGCTACTGGGACCACGTGATCGACTACAGCTCTTATCGTCTGATTCAGATTTCCTTATTCTTACTCCGCTCGGACAAAAACCACCGGATACTCGCAAAGCGCCACTCGCCGGATTTATAATGGCGGCAGTCATCGGCTCAGTAATGGCAGGATACACTCCAATTTCAATTGCAGCCGTTATTGGTGGAACCATCATGGTCCTCACTGGCTGTCTGAGCATGGAGCAAGCTTATCGATCAATTGACTGGCGAGCTATTTTTCTGATCGCTGGGATGCTGCCACTCGGAACTGCTATGCAAGAAAGCGGCGCAGCTACTTACATTGCAAGTCAAGTCATGGCCTTCCTTGGTGATGCGGGCCCATGGCCAGTCATTATGAGTCTATACATCTTAACGGCAATAGCGACAATGATTATTCCAACTGCTGCACTCGTCGTTCTAATGTCTCCAATTGTTTTGTCGGCGATGTCAGATATGGGATTAGCGCCTGAAACCGCAATGATGGCAGTTGCAATAGCCGCATCAGCGAGCTTCACAAGCCCAATATCACACCCGTCTAATCTGCTCATCATGGGTCCTGGCGGATATCGATTTGTCGATTATCTGAAAGTCGGCATACCGTTAACGATTATCGTATTTATTGCGGTAATGATATTGCTGCCTGTTTTTTGGCCGCTGCAGATCTCATAGATAAATACAATATAATTAAATTCGAAAAAATGCTCTTGGTTGAAAATTTAATTATCGTAAACGCGAATTATGTTACGGAACAACTAATCATATGACTAAAATAGCAGAGATTTGCACAAATCATTCGGCGATGAATATGGCCCCTAGTACTGTTTTAAATTCAGTATTGTGACAAGTACTCGTCAAGACTTATGATATCTGAAGCTTCAATATCCATCTGACGTTGTAGTGATTCATCTACCTCATCTTGATATAGCTCATGCTTGGCTCTACTAGACTCAGCAATCGTTGAAAAGTAATCACGATGGCTCTCAGCCATTGCCAAGGTAAATTGAGAAAATTCAATATCCGCTTCCATAAGATCGGAAATTATTCTAGCTGATGGAGTTGCATTAGGATCATCAACCAATTTTTGCATTAGTCGCACAGCCCCTGAATAGCTTTCATTATTATCATGTTGATCAATTTCAGCTGCAACAGAAAAAACTCCATCGAGAATTTCATCTGCCCAATCCTTAATTGACAACAACTCCCTATCTCGAATTAACTTGAATGCGGGATCGCGACCATAATTAGCCATTGAAGTATGATTCTTCGAAATCTCTATAAGTTCATCTGAATCCAATTTCGGACTCTCTAATAACAAGCAATAAAGCAGCAACGCCTCCATGAAACGCATCGTATTTTGATTAATGCCACATGGATCAAAAAAATTAATATCCAATGATCGAATCTCTACATATTCGATACCTCCACGCAGCAAAGCAGTTGTTGGTCGTTCCCCAGAATATGCAACTCGCTTAGGCCTAACCGATGAATAGAATTCATTTTCAATTTGTAAAAGATTAGTATTCAACTGCCGGTAATGGCCGTCGACCTTTACTCCGATATCCTCATAAGAGGATGCAGGCGTTACTATTGCATTGCTAAGATCACGCACATACTCCGATAGACTATTCAGCGAGATATCAATGCGTGATTGATTCTGATTGCTATAACCAAGATCACTCATGCGTAATGAGGTACCATATGGCTTATAATAGGTTTCGTCATTTAATGATTTCATTGTTGTTGCCTTATCATTTGAAAATGACTTACATAAAGCCGGTGACGCCCCAAACAAATATAATACTAACCAACCTATGCGCTTAAAATTTCGGATCATGCCAAGGTATTGTTCCGACCTAAATTCATTAATATCTGAGTTTTCACCAAGAATATCTCTATATACTTCCCAAAAATTCTGTGGCACAGAATAATTAAAATGAATGCCAGCAATGGTTTGCATTTGCCGGCCATAGCGATGACCCAAACCTCGCCGATAAATTGTTTTCATCTGCCCGACGTTCGATGAACCATATCGAGCAAGTGGAATTTTATCCTCCACGGGTATACGACAAGGCATACTAGCGGGCCATAACATCTCATCATCAAGCTTGCTATAGGCAAACTGATGGATGCCAAAAACATGGTGTAATGCTTCCCAGGTCGTCTCGGAAGTGGGTGTGACAAATTCTAATAAAGCCTCAGAAAAATCTGTCGTAATAAAACGGTTCGTCAACGCAGAGCCAAGATTAATAGGGTGGTCCAACATCGAAAGTGAACCATCAGTTGTAATGCGCAACGATTCTTTCTCAATACCTTTCAATCCCCCATAGAGAAGATTACCTCCAGCGGAGGCTATAGCCTGAAGTCGTTTATCAAATTTCTTAACCAATAATCTTCCTAACGCTTACACTTACTATCAATAACCAGTTTTACCATAATGAGAAAAAAACACGTGCGCTTTCAATAAATATCGTACCCAAAACCTTGCGACAAAAAAATTTAGACTATTAAAATTAAATAATTTAGTCGTTGAGGATAGTAATCTCGATTTTGTTTTTTCGTCTGATTTCACTCATGCTCCCCGACATGGTTAAATCATCATATACTTAACTAAATATCCGTGAATTATTTGCGGCTATAAAAGAGGCCAATTACATGATAAAAATTCAAAAGCTGATAATTTCTATGGTGCTTATTTTTTGCGCGCCCCTTGCTTTAGCATGCAATTATCCTGCACCCCCTAAAGACCTTCCAGATGGTACCACGTCAACTAAAGATGAAATGCTGGCTGGAGTGAAGTTGATAGCTGCTTATCAGGAAGATATGACTGCGTATTTATCCTGCATAGAAACAAATGAAATAAAAGCCAATAAAGCACTTGCGGGTGATGGTGACGAGAAAAAACAACGAAAAGAATTATTTGAAAAAAAATATAATGCTGCTATTTCCACACAAATACGCACAGTTGAATTATTCAACGTCGAGATCCGAGTCTTCAAGGAAAAATTAAAATAATATTATTATAGTGAAAGGCACAAGAACCAAGCTTGAAAAGACGTATATTTTTTAAACAATTGAACCTGCAACCTATAAATTCAAAAAATCCTTTACTCTCAATATCGAAGCTGGCGTTGAGGCACAGATGTGAAAGATTAAATTACTCAACGCCGAAATTCATGCCTTTAAGACACAATCAAAATGATATCACTTTAGTTAGAAGTCTAGTCACTATTACCAGAGTCCTTAGTTGATCTGATTGATTTTGCACGTACCAGAAGTTCCTTAATATCTAGATTAAGACGGCCGATCGTCAATACGATCTCGGGCCATTCTTTGTTTATAAAACGTTGTCGCTCAGCTTTTAGAAGCATGGCATGCGCACCATCATTTACAAACATGCCTCGACCACGTCTTTTCTCAATCAAACCTTCATCTACTAATTCCTGGTAGCCTTTAAGTACCGTCAACGGGTTAAGCTGATATTCAGCAGCAACGTTTCTGACCGACGGTAAGATATCCCCATCACGCAAGACCTGTTCAAGAATCATTGTCACAACCAGGTTTCGCAGCTGCCTATAGATCGGCTGACCTTCATTCCATTTTTGATCCATTGATTATCTGCCTCCTATTACTCATAAGCTTTAGATACCCAGAGAAAAATTCACTTTGACAGGTTAAAGAGCAACGATCTGATAAATCAGTTTGATAGAAATTTACAGCGCTACCTTATCAATCCTTAGTATGGAGACTATTGAAGTCGCTTATATGTGAATTAGTGTTATAGATGACTATAACACTAAGAATTCTGATTACAAGTGATTAATAATCATTAAAACGCCAAACGCAAATTCGAGGTATCAATGTAATAGGTAGAGAGTTTTGAAAGACTATTTAAAAACGAGACTTACAATCTCTTCGATGCTTAATGACTGGTCCAGTCTTACCCTTTAGGAAATAAGATTAAATAACTATTAATATTTCACTACAAGAAAACTTCGACATATCTGCTCGATCTTACGCTGACCATCTCATGCTTGCTTGGTTTGTTGTATAGCAACCCAAATGAATTTTAGAGCCAGCATAGTAAGATCGCAGGCCCTCCAAAATAGAACCAATTGACATATCGATTCATAGAAGCGGCATTCAGATTAAAATCATTAAACAAATTTATATTTAAGCGTCTATTTTATAGAACCTCTCATTACGACGGAATGACTCATCACCGTACAGAAAAAACTATATTCGTCAGACGCTTTCAACCACTCTGGCCGCAATATTATCTCAGTGCTTTCGCCACCACCAATAATCTTGGAAGAGGCAATCACTCGATCGTCTCCAGCTAGCAACCAATCGCCAGCCATTCCAACCTTATTTGCATCATTCTGAATGGGTTGTAAATCAGAAGACTTCGCAACCACGAAGTTATGACCCATAACAGCTGCAGGGAGAGAGCCCAGATGATCGAAAGTAACAACCACCTCCTCACAATTACTAGGTAACTCAATTTCCGGCATGCTGTAGGCTAGATTATCGCCCGCTGTAATTTTTATTGAACAGTCAGCCGCTTCTACAGCATCAGTCGTGAACATCAAAACAGCTACGAATAGGGTTGTAAATCCAAGCTTCATTTCTTTTCCTTTTAAATTGCGAGTAAAACGTGGAAATACCATTAATATGAATCTCCACTATTTATGTACTTTGCATGATAATTAATATGATTCATGGTTGAAAGCTAACTCTTGATTTTTTTATATCTAAAATCCTTAGGTCTTTATATTTTGAACGATTTTTAACAATTTAATGAAAATACTATTACAACTGTCGTTCGACCGCGGTTACAAGCTCAACTGCCAGTGCTAGAATTCTCGAACTTAATTAATTCTAAGCACTTAAACAGGAATTACTAAAATGAAAACACCTGTTCGCGTCACTATCACTGGCGCAGCTGGCCAAATTGGATACCAGCTCGCATTCCGAATCGCCGCTGGCCAAATGCTCGGCCCCGACCAGCCGATTATTTTGCAAATGCTCGAAATCCCACAGGCATTATCAGCCTTGCAGGGCGTTGTAATGGAGGTTGATGATTGTGCGTTCAGCACACTCGCCGGTGTTATTGGAACTGATGACCCCAATGTAGCATTTAAAGATAGTGACTTCGCCTTGCTAGTGGGTGCTCGCCCACGTGGACCGGGTATGGAACGCAAAGATTTATTGGAAGCTAATGCAGCAATTTTTTCAGTACAAGGCAAAGCCATAAATGACTATGCAAATAGTGACATTAAAGTTCTGGTAGTAGGCAACCCAGCCAATACAAATGCATTAATTGCTAGCAGTAACGCACCTGATATTGACTCTGGAAGCTTTACCGCGATGACGCGACTGGACCATAATCGGGCAAAAGCAAAACTTGCAATGAAGACTGGCTGCCACGTAAATGACATTAACCAGATGACTATATGGGGTAATCACTCAGCAACACAATATCCAGACGTCAACCATGCCACTATTCACGGCGAAAAGGCCACTAATTTTGTCGGCCAGAAGTGGCTCGCAGAATCATTCATTCCAATCGTTCAGCAACGTGGCGCAGCCATTATTGCAGCAAGAGGTGCCTCTTCTGCAGCTTCTGCTGCATCCGCCGCAATCGATCACATGCGTGATTGGTCGCTTGGAACAGCAGATGACGATTGGGTAAGCATGGCAATCCCGTCCGATGGTAGTTATGGTATAGAACCAGGCATCGTCTATTCCTACCCGGTTCGCTGCAGCGGTGGCCAATATGAGATCGTTCAGGGTCTCAATATTGACGATTTTAGTCGGCAGCGAATGGAAGCGACGGAAGTCGAGCTGCGCGAAGAACGTAATGCTATAGAGGCACTGCTATAGAAACTGCTATAAAATCTACAATATCACGGTCGTGTTTTACGGCTACTATTCCAAGAGGAAAAAAAATTGTTTGAATTCATTATAGCATTTCTCTGGTTCTTACTATTTTTCAGTGGTGGTATTTTTCTCGCATATCAGAGAGTAGATCTTCAATCATCCACGATTGCCGCTGGAGCGGCTATCGCGGTCTATGTGATTTTCAGTGAAGGTCATCCACTGTGGAAACTATTCCTGATAGCTGCTTTTAGCGTAATGCTCATTCTTAATCTAATCGAGTTCCGGCGCGAAAAAATCACTAAGCCGTTACTTTCAATTTACAAACGAATGCTACCTTCGATGTCAAACACTGAACGTGAAGCATTAGAGGCAGGAAGTGTCTGGTGGGATGGTGAATTGTTTTCTGGTATGCCTCAATGGGATAGGCTCATATCCAACCCTGCACCGAAATTATCAGAAGAGGAGCAGGCTTTCCTTGATGGGCCCTGTGAGGAGCTCTGTCAGATGCTTGACGACTGGGATATATGCCACTTCCGCGCTGATATGCCTGAAGAGGTATGGAACTACATCATTGAGAAGCAATTTTTCGCTATGATTATTCCAAAAAAATATGGTGGCCTTGAGTTTTCGTCATACGCCAATGCAATTGTCATAACAAAACTCGCAAGTTGTAGTCCGACAGCATCATCAACGATCGGCGTACCAAACTCACTTGGACCTGCTGAATTATTGCTTCATTACGGCACCGAAGAACAAAAACAGCTTTATCTCCCTGGGTTGGCCACAGGAAAAGAAATTCCTTGTTTCGCATTAACTTCACCACAAGCTGGGTCGGATGCTGCAGCGCTAATAGACAATGGTATTGTTTGTAAAGGTAAGTGGAAGGGTAAAACTATCACCGGTATCCGCCTTAACTGGAATAAGCGTTATATTACGCTCGCTCCCATCGCAACAGTACTCGGCCTAGCCTTCAAATTAAATGATCCTGATCACCTAATCGGCGAAAAAGATGAATATGGCATCACTGCTGCATTAATTCCAACAAATATAGACGGAGTCGAAGTAGGGCGACGACATTACCCATTAACAATTGCATTTCAAAATGGGCCGACCTCTGGCAAGGATGTATTTGTGCCACTAGATTACATTATTGGTGGACCCAAAATGGCTGGCAAGGGATGGAAAATGCTAGTCGAGCTTCTTTCAGTCGGACGTGCCATAACACTACCATCCACAGGCTCAGGTGGTGGCCAAGCAGCCGCTTATGCGACCGGTGCATACTCAGTAATTCGCAAACAATTTAATACCTCCATTGCTAACTTTGAAGGTGTTGGCGAAGCGCTAACGAGAATAGCCGGACACACTTACATAATGAACGCGGCAGTTTCCGTAACTTCAGCCGCCATCGATCAAGGTGAGAAACCCGCAGTCCCGTCAGCAATACTTAAATATCACTGCACTGAACTCGGTCGGAAAATTGCTAATGACGCAATGGATATACATGGCGGTAAAGGCGTGATGATGGGGCCTAAGAACTATCTCAGTCGAGCATATATGGCGACTCCGATTGCAATTACAGTTGAAGGTGCAAATATCCTCACTCGCAGTCTAATTATATATGGCCAAGGCGCGATTCGCTGTCATCCATTTGTACTGCGTGAACTCAACGCTGCTGGCGATGAGGACAAGGACCGCGGTCTCATCGAATTTGACAATGCACTGTTCGGCCATATTGGATATGCGATCAGCAATATGGCTCGTTCTTTTTTTCTTGCAATAACCCATGCTAAGTTTAGTCGAGTACCCCTAAACACACCAACTCGACGCTACTATCAGAACATTAATCGTTATAGCGCGGCCTTTGCGCTAGCTTCCGACTTTGCAATGCTTACGCTAGGCGGTTCACTTAAAAAGCGCGAATTACTCTCTGCGCGTCTTGGAGATATCTTAAGTTCGATGTATCTAGCATCTACAGTATTAAAGCATTTTGAAAACCAAGGTCGTCGGGCAACTGATCTGCCGCTTGTAGAATGGTCGATTCGAACATTAATGTACCAGGCGCAGGAAGCATTGCACTCGTTTCTACGTAACTTTCCAAATAGATTTGTTGCCGCTCTTCTAAGATTCTTTATTTTTCCTCGTGGACGCACCTACTCTGCACCATCGGATGAAATATCTGGAAAAATAGTCAATTTAATTACAACACCAGGTGAGTCGCGAGAACGCCTTAGTGAATTCGCCTACACAACTAATGATTCAAACAATCCTCTCGGTTTACTGCAAGAAGCACTTGAGCTCGTTAAAGAATATGAACCTATCGAACGGCGTTTGAGACAAGCCCATAAGGAAGGCCTTCTGGTCTCTGACTACCTAGGCGATCAAATTATCGAGGCAGAAAAAGCGCAAGTTATTAGTAAAGCAGAAAGTCGCAATATGCGTATATACCATGAAAAAGTTCTTGCACTTCTAGCTGTTGATGATTTTACGCCTGAGGAATTATCTCGAAACACAGGAAAGAAAACGTCTTCAAATACAGCATCTAAAAGGAAATCATTAACCAAGAAAAAAACAACTAAGAGGAAAGCGGCAAAAAAATCATCCTTAACGAGTAAGAAAGAAGCTTGAATATCGTCTCTCAAAAGTTATACATTACATTGGATTTTTTTATTTCGGTATAACTGTATACGTTGATGCGCTATGTTTACGGATAGAAGCACCTGAACTAGGATATTAAAAATCTTGTGCTGATCGTCACTAATTTAATTAGCGCTAAACTTGTTGAGTTATTATCAACCTGATGCCAGGAACAGTGAAATGAAATCAATCATTCCAGTAATTATTAGCAGCTTTCTAATTTTTGCTGCCTGTAGCGAAAAAAAATCTCATAATCAACCTATAGTTGATCATGGCCATGTCACTGAAGTTGTTGAGGAACCCATGGGAATGCCACGTTCATATTCAGCTAAAGGTGCCAAAGTGCAGCTCATAGAACCTAAAGATGGCGCGATAGTATCCAATCCCATTGCAATTGAATTCGGCGTCAATGGAACTATGGTGATAGTAAAAGCTGGCACCAAGGAAATAAACTCGGGGCATCATCACCTCTTGATCGATACCGAATTACCCGCAATGCATATGCCTATACCAGCAGATGACCATCATATTCACTTTGGGGATGGCAGTATTAAAACTGAAATAAATCTAGAACCGGGTGAGCACACTTTGCAGGCAATACTAGGTGACCATCTACATGTTCCACATGATCCACCCCTTTTTTCTGAAAAAATAATGATTACTGTGAAATAATGTATTTGAGCAAAATTTATAGGGCCACTAGAATTGTCAAACTAGACAAATATCATTCATGAATCAATCTAACTTAAATAGATCTATCGGAATCAGCGGACTTGCTGCGTACGTACCTCCGTACAGAGTATGGTTGGAGGATTGGTGTGGCTGGACAAATAATGAGTGGCCCAAAATTCGTGATGTTGTGGGACGTAGTTTCCGTGTACGCGGACCTGATCAAAGCGTCTATACGATGGCAGCCAATGCTGTAATTCGTCTTATTGATCAGTATGATATTGATCCAAGTCGCGTTAAGTTTTTTGGACTTGGTACTGAGTCGAGTACTGATAATTCCGCAGGTGCGATCATTGTAAAAGGCATGGTTGATGAAGCCATGGGAGTTAGGGGTAAAGCACCAATTTCACGCAGCTGTGAAGTACCTGAATTCAAGCATGCATGTCTCGGTGGCGTTTACGGAATGAAAGGAGCAATACGTCATCTTGCTTTAGATGGCATTGGTAGCCAAGCAATTGTTGTTTGTGCCGATATTGCGGAATATGCACGAGGCAGCTCAGGAGAGCCCACACAAGGAGCAGGCGCTGTTGCGATGCTGCTTGAGGAAAACCCACAGCTCGCAGTCGTCGACTTGACCGGATCTGGATCAGCATCGGACTACCGTATCATGGATTTTCGTAAACCCATGCTACGTTTCTGTGGCCAAGACCGTTCTGAGACCCATCAGGTTCGGGACTTCCCCGTATTTAACGGCAAATATTCCACCACCTGTTATATAGATCAAACTCTACATGCACTAAATGACATGTATGAGAAAAGACAACTCAAACCAATTAAGTATCTGCGCTCGCTAAAAACCTTATTTCTACATCGACCATATCGTCGTATGCCAGAAACTGGCTTAGCATTATCCTATCTGTTTGCATTAGGACAAGGTAATTCCAAAGATCGAGAAGAACTTGCATCATATTGTGATGATGTGAATGTTGAAATAGATAAATTACTTTTGGAAATGGTGAGTAAACCTGATATATCGGATTTTGCTGGACCAGAAAAACATCAGCATGAAGCTTATCCTATGGCGATGGCTGTACTCAGGGCGTTCCGTACCTCAAGTCATTACCAACATGAGGTAATTAACAAACTGCCTCTAGGTAGCGATGCCATGCTTGATCTAGGCAATCTATATACCGCAGCTCTTCCAGCGTGGATGGCAGCTGGTTTCGAGCAAGCACTTAGCGCAGACTCACTAACTTCTGGGGAAGAAGTTTTAACCCTCGGTTACGGCAGTGGTGATGCAGCTGAAGTGATTCCATTCTTCATGGCTGAAAACTGGAGAAAGGCAGCTGAAAAAATTAACTTCGCCGCAGCGATGAAACCAACGATAGACCTTAACTATAAACAGTATGAAATGTTACACGATGGTCGACGCGTGCAAGGCCTAAACTACGTTGCCCATAATGAATTCATCATTGATCGTGTAGGCGTTAATGATGATCGACACTTTTCCGATCTGGGTATCGAGTATTATCGCTATATTGCGTAAGCGGCAAGCTGCTCAGCATATATCTCCCGAAGCATCTTCCATTCTTTTTTGAACCAAGGCGTAAAACGGCCTGGATTTTTAGCAAGTTCGCTATCCAGTTCATCGGCCGAAATATATCGGATATTTTCAACTTCATTGTCATTTGGGCGAACAGTACCCTTCAAATTACCCAGAAATACATGACACAATTCATTCTCTGATCCGGCTTCACCAAAGTTGGCCTGGTACTTAAAGTGATAAATCAATTCAAGCTCTGCGGCTACATTCAGCTCTTCATTCAAGCGCCGCATGGTGGCAATTGATAGCGACTCACCTCGACGTGGGTGACTGCAACAACTATTAGACCAATAACCTGGCCACAGTCTTTTTTTCTCACTTCTTTGCTGCAGTAACAATCGTCCTTCATTATTAAATAAAAACAAGGAAAACGCTCGATGCAAAACACCATCTCCATCATGGCAATTCGCTTTTGATAAAAAACCGATCTCATTATCCTGATCATCAACCAGGATTAACTCCTCACCTTCTGACGATACTCGGCGATGTACATTATTCAACTCATTGACCCTCTTGAGGCATGCGACTGAAAAGTTTCATAACCCGCCTGATGTAATGCCGATCGAACTTTATCTAAAGTACCCGGACATAAAGCTACCATCGATCCACCTCCACCGGATCCAGTCAACTTAGCTCCACTTGCACCACTATCGCGTGCAATAGCAATCATATTCTCGAGATCAGGCGTTGATAGCTCGATCGCATTTAATAAGCCATGGCAAATATTCATCAATCGTCCCAACTCTTCATAATGCCCTGCTGTCAACGCTCTCGATCCTCTACAACTAATTTCGTCAATCTGATCAAATATAGCCTCGTACTGAGACAAATTCTTATCATAGCGAGAGCGAACTCCCAAAACCTGATCAATAGTAAGACTTGTGTTTTTACTAAATCCAACAAGCAATGGTAGTGGATTACAGAGCTCCAGTGCCTTAGACGCAAGAGGTTTTCCCTTCTGAAATAACATCGGTTTGCCATAACAAGACAATGTGTTATCTAATCCAGACGGATTGCCATGCGTCAATTTCTCACATGCATAAGCAATCGCATTGACACGTTCATCATCAATGTCGGCCCCGATACATAACGCAATAGCACGAGTAATAGCTACGGCGATCGCCGCTGACGACCCTAAACCCATACCCCGTGGCAAATTCGATGACACATTTATCAGAAATTTAGAATTATCAACATCGAGCTCATCAAGAATCGTATTCACAACTGCACCCACACCACTCTGATTTTCACGATCAACAATAGTGTTAAGACCCCATTCTTTTAGGGTAAGGCATGTCTTATTGTCATTTAAAGTAGCGTTAGCACGTACAGCATCTAGGATGGGAATTGCCAGCGCATGTCTTCCATAAACAGCCGCATGTTCTCCTAACAAAATAATTTTTCCAGCTGCAAATGCACTGCCAGTCGGATGTCCGGCCTGCTTATTTTCCAAGTCTTGGAGTATCTCCATAGCTTTCCAGTCTTTAATCTCACCACTTGCGACCAAGCGCTGTATGGCAAGGTCAAGGTAACGGTCTGGAGTCCCCGCTGCCATTGCCACGCTGCGCGCATGCAAGCGCATATGGCCTTTTTGAATTCCACTGGTTACCAACGCCCTAAGCGCTGCAAAGTTTTGTGCCAAGCCGACCGCTGCCATCATTTCTGCCAGCTGTACCGCGGACTCAACTCCAGCAATTGCGATACCCAGTATTGCAGCCGGATTTGAGGATGTAGTTCCACCTACTATGCCTGGCTTAAGAGGTATAGTAATTTCTCCTAGCAAATCACCATTTGTTGTAGATGACCATTTAGTTAACGCTGAATAATGGCCGCTCCTTGCAGCATAACCATGAATGCTTGCCTCAATCGCTCGCCAATCATTCCCCGTTGCAATAGCAAATGCATCAATGCCATTCATCACACCTTTATTATGAGTTACTGCTCGATATGAATCAGCAATGGCAATTTCGTTCGCCATAATAATTCGGTCTCTTACCTCTGCACCGGACATTGAATCACTCATTAGATCATCGACTCTGTAAGTGACAGTCGCTGAACAAACTGAGCGGTCTACAAGATTTGAAAGAATCTTGAGTGCAGCCTCACCACCCGAGATTTTCTCAAGCATGGGTGCGATTGATTCGCATATCGTATTGACCAAATTAGCACCCATCGCATCACGGGTATCAACCAATATATGTACAGCAACAACAGATACTTCATTCGCAAGACTGAGGACCTTATATTCAATATCGCGTACGCCACCACCACGGGCACTAAGTCTTGGATGAATACCGTTCGCCTTATCAATCAATTGGGGAAGCTTTTCTCGCAATGACACAAGGGCCACCTCAACATCCGAGATACCAACAAGATGAATCTGCCCTATTAGCAATGATTCAGAAAGCAACGCTGTAAAACCACCCGTAACCCTTGCCATTGCTGCAGCTGCGCTTAATCCAGCTACAACTGACGGCTCTTCGACAACTAGCGGCACAATGCATTCCCGCTTGTTAATAATGAAATTAGGCGCTACCGCAAATGGCAATCCGAAGATACCCAGCGTGTTTTCGACCATCTTGTCTGCCGCTTTTTCAGCAATAACATGACGTCCTGATCTAAGATTTTTTGCCGCATCAGATGACAGCCAACCCAATTTCTCGAGTTTACTAATACGATTGGCAATTGAGAGTTTATGAAGTCCGGAAATGCGCGATTTATTCATAATTCAATCCTAACGCCCACATCACTTAACTCACAGTCCAATATCTTAAAATTATTTGATAGCGAATGACAAAATGCATCCAGTTCTACATTATCCAGTCCCAATAAAATACCCACGTCACCACCGCCTGCGCCACAAGGCTTGTATATCAGATTCCTTGCCTTTGCTTCACGCCATAATTCGTCATGCCCCATATCAAAAATTCCGAGCTTATAATCATCACTAAACTCTCGAAGCTGTTCACAATAGTCCCGGTAACCATTCAGAACTCTTACAGGATCTCCACTTTGCCAATGGCATGCCATAGATTCTGATGCGTCAGCCAGCCGTACTCGAGAAGGTTTACTGACGCCCATATTCAACTGTGCGAGCTTGTCCCTAGTAATTGCAGGAGTGCCTGTCCAAATGAGTCGATATGATAACCCGTTAGGCCACGACAAAATTTTTACCGCATTGTCCTCAACTCGATATTCAATCAGTCCTCCTTGCAGGCTGGTAGCAATATCTACACCACTCCCTATGCCACCTTGTAGTTCCTTGTGAGCCTTATGTGCCAACATTCCAATTGTTGCAATATCAGCACATCCCATAACAGCAGCAGTCAAAGCAACACTAATCGCGGCACTTGATCCAACTCCTATTTTTTGAAGTGTTAGAGAATCAATGAACGAAGTAGTATCGAGATGAATATCTCGCCCAGTATCCTTACCTATATTCACCGCTTGCCAGACGGTATCTATAACAATGAAAGACTTCCGCCCAATCTGCCATCGAATTCCGCTGTCTGTGGATTGAAATTCGCCTCTCTCAGACACATACCCCTTGGATTCAACACGAGAAAAGCCATCAACACGAACACTGATCGTAGCCCGAGCCCGATAATTAATTGCCATACAAATCGCTGGAGCGCAATCCAGAACAGCATACTCACCACTGAGTACGACTTTGCCCGGAGCAGTTGCAACGATTGACGTACTCATGATGACTCAATCAACCGAGCAGCAGTGCCTAGGCCACTTACCATTACTTGTTGAACACCAGGTGTTTTTTTCAATGCCTCTCGCACATCTATAGCGTACTCAGGCAAACATACCGCCTTAACTTGTGGGCCAGCGTCGATAGTAAAAAATACCTTACAGCCATCCTCTTGTAGTCGACGTATTCGCTGCATACAGGCTATCGTCGCAGAATTCCAATATACCAGTGAAGGCCGTGACGTCCACATTACTGAATGCATCTTGAGGCAATTGTGCTCAGCAACTGTAGCAAGGCCATCAAAGTCACGCCGATCAATCGCAAGACGTGCTGAATCAAGATCTTTATCTTGTTGTGCAATCCAGCTCTTATAGAATGGTGACGTTTTACGAGAAAACTCCATCGCAACAGTGGAACCAACTGCCTTTTGTCCGGTCTCGGTGATCGCAACGATTACTTGAATAGGCCAGGAATCGTCACTACAAAGCGATGTAACTTCAATGTTCTCACCAGAATTTTTTAGTTCCGCGAACCCACCATACAAAGACCGAGCGGCAGATCCTGATGCCTGTCCTGCAAGTTTCGCCAGCTCTGAAGTACTAAAAGACAGCCCTGCAGCACCCGCTATGGCTACCGTTGTTGCTGCAAATGCAGAGGCAGACGATGCAAGTCCAGCAGCAATAGGAAAATTACTCTTGCTGCTGACGCGAACACGGCACCGGTCACCTCCTGCCACGCTGTCGATACAAGCAGAGATTCTTGGCAACATTTCGATGTTTCGCTTGCCATTAACCACCAACTCATCCTGAGACAAGCCAGAGCTAAAATCGATACTAACCTCAGTATATAGATCGCTCAATGTGATCGAAATCGAACCAACCGCGGGTAGGTTTCGCGAAACATTGCGCTTACCCCAATATTTGATTAGCGCGATATTCGGCTGTGCGATTGCCGTCGCATGCATTTAAGTGTGCCTCAATTATTTATCTGAATGAAAGATATGAATTATAGCTCAGAGAGAACCGCGCACAGTGAATGAATTCAGTGTACGCTTCATCACCAAATTTTTAATGGTAGCGACTTACCCTTGAAATTCAAAAACCGCATCGAAATGTATACCAAAAGGGTTGACGCCAATTTGGAGGTAATATTGCCGCCAGCTTCTTCAAAGCCTGAGCGCCTGCATGATGCTATGCGCTATGCGATTTTTAATGGTGGAAAACGAATTCGACCGTTATTGGTTTATGCTACTGGTGAGTCCCTGAATGTAAATCCTGAATTACTCGATGCGCCTGCCGTCGCTATCGAGCTAATTCATGCTTTTTCGTTGGTTCACGATGACCTTCCCGCCATGGATAACGATGAGCTCCGACGTGGAAAACCATCAGTTCACAAACAGTATGACGAGGCGACTGCGATTCTCGCGGCGGATGCACTGCAACCTCTTGCATTTTCAGTGCTGGCGAATATTAAAAAAGCACCGCCAGGCGTGGAACTTAAACTTATCCAGCTTTTATCGAGAGCCTGTGGCTCTATTGGCATGACTGGTGGTCAATCCATTGACCTTGCAGCAGAAGGCATGACCCTTACTCCCAATGAAGTTGAGCACATGTATTCCTTAAAAACAGGTGCGCTGATCCATGCCGCAATCTTGTCTGTCAGCCTCTTGAGTGAAAGCATCTCTGTGGAAGACACTTTGGCTTTGGATCGCTTTAGTCATAATGTCGGTATAGCATTTCAGATTAAAGACGATATTCTCGATGTTGTCGGAAACACAAAGACCATCGGAAAACCAGTTAGATCAGACGAATTTCTGAGAAAAGCGACCTATCCCGCCTTATTTGGCATAGACGCCTCTCAAGCTCGTTGCAAAGAACTCTTAAAACAAGCGCTTAATGAGCTAACTAGATTTGGTGATACTGGTGCCCCATTGGCATGGCTTGCTAGGTTTATTGTCGAGCGCGGCCTGTAGTGGCAAGCGAAGAAGCTCGGCCAATAGGGTAGAATCTCAGTAATGTACACTAGTTTTTTCGGGCTTAATGAAAAGCCATTTTCAATAACGCCGGATCCGCGTTACCTTTTCATGAGCGAGAGGCACAGCGAAGCTTTAGCACACTTGGTATATGGCGTAACGGAAAGTGGTGGATTTTTACAGCTAACAGGTGAGGTAGGAACGGGCAAAACGACGTTGGTGCGTAGCTTGTTATTGAATCGAATGCCCGGCAATGCAGATGTGGCAGTCGTACTCAATCCACAAATAACGGCACAAGAATTCCTGCTGACTATCTGTGAGGAATTAAGCATCACGCCTCCTGAAAAAATAGATAGCATCAAGGCATTAACTGACACCCTCAATCAACACTTGTTAAGCGCTCACGCTGCTGGAAGACGGACGATACTGATCGTAGATGAAGCGCAAAATCTTGCTCCAGCTGTGCTTGAACAGGTCAGACTTTTAACAAACCTCGAAACAGCCAAACAAAAATTACTGCAAATAATCCTAATTGGTCAACCTGAATTACGTGAACTACTTGGACGAAATGATCTCCGGCAGTTAGCACAACGAATCACCGGCCGTTATCATCTCGAGCCACTGACCAAAGAGGAAACTATTCAATATATTGAACACCGACTCCGTGTTGCGGGAGCGCTCAGTGAAGTAATAGATAGTAGTGCTAAGAAAGAAATCTTTCGCCTTTCAGGTGGGGTGCCACGACTCATCAATGTCATATGTGATCGAGCACTTCTAGGCGCATATAGTCAGGAATGTCGAGTCATTACAAAACGATTAATTCGCCATGCAGCAGCTGAAGTCTCGGGTGAGTTGGCAAGAAAACCACTTACTCCAAGCATTGCTATGGTCACAGGACTAATTGGTATGGTGATTATTATTTTGAGTATCTGGTCGGCAACAAGTGAAATTAATTTAACACCAGAAACATCACAAAATGCTGCAGTCCCAATTTCTGCCACTGAAAAACTGATTGTCGTTACCAAGAAAACAACATCAGCAACTCTAGCTGATAAACTTTCACTTGCTCAGGAATTAACAACAAAAGATTTTGCATTCTCTTCTTTATTCAGCCTTTGGGACCTCAATTATAAAAGTGAGTCAGATGATGGCTGCTCACAAGCCGCCGCTGCCGGACTGGCATGTTTTATTCAGCGTGGATCCTGGAATGGGCTGAGTCAACTAGATCGACCCGCGATTCTTACTGTCATTGATGCTGAAGGAATTTCTCATGAACTGGTATTGATTGCCATTAATGAAGATATAGCGCACTTATCGATTGGAGGAGTGGCAGCTTCTCATCCAATAAATGAAGTGACAGATATTTGGTTTGGAGATTTTTTGATGCTGTGGCGGCCGCCGAGTAGTATCTCACTTTCGCTTTCGTCGAAATCTTTTGGCCCAGATGTTGTTTGGCTTCGACAAAGCTTGGCGGCAATCAATAAAAACTATGCAAGTGTTAACGCTAATAAAGAATCTTATGATATCAATTTACAAAATATTGTTAGGCAGTTTCAAAAAGACAATCGCTTGGAGGTTGACGGTCTCGTCGGTCAGCAGACCTTAATAATCATTAATTCATTGCTGGGTCTGAATGATTCCCCGCGACTATCAGCTTCTCGACTTGCTCAGGACTAACAAATGTCATTTATTTTAGATGCACTTAAAAAGTCGGAAGTTGATCGTCAACAGCAAGGCTCTACTGAGTTCACTAGCATGCCATCAAGCAAAGCTAGTGTGGTAGTGCCGCGCTGGTTATGGATTATTTGCATCTTATTGGTGGTCAATCTCGCCGTTCTAATCGGCCTATTACAGAGACTCGATTCAAAGCAAGTGGCAGCTGAAGTATCTACTACAAAATCAATAATGTCGGAGGTCGAGGATAAACCTGAGACATTGCCCAACTTTGTGGAGCAAGTGGAAAATGCGAAACAAAGTCGCCCAGATCTGCAACAGGAAATTCAGACCTCCGATAAATCCAATTTACAGTCCAATATGGTTGAGCCAATTCTGGCTTCACAAGAACTTGCACTAACTTCGATACCCAAACTTTACCCTTCAATTTATGAAATCCGTGCAAGTGACACTAGAAATATTCCAGAACTACATCTCGATATTCATGCCTATGATGACGACCCCTCAGGTCGATTTGTATTTATAAACATGGTGAAATATCGCGAAGGATCGCGGCTCGATGGCGACCTCATCGTCTCAGAAATTACGCCTGATGGTGTCGTGCTGGATCATAAAGGTCAATTGCTTCTGTTGCCACGTGAATAGTCACCAATACTCACATATGAACACTGATGATCTAGCGAATGCGCTTATTTCAGGTTTTCGCTCTGTCATTGCTCAACAAGAATATCTAAACCGCATAAATGTTTTTCCAGTAGCAGACAGCGATACCGGAACTAATCTCAGTCTTTCACTCAGCTCTGCCTTAGTTATTGTTGATAATAATAAGGAAAAGCACGTTGGTCCGATGCTTGTATCATTGGCAGACGCAATGCTCGATGGTGCGCGCGGTAACTCTGGAGCAATTTTTGCTCAATTTTTTCAGGGTATTAGTGATTCTGCAGGTGAATTGACATATTTCACTACTGACACCTTTAGAGATGCCATAAATTTGGGTTCTGAATACGCTCACGACGCACTATCAAACCCACGCGAAGGTACCGTGCTATCGGTTATTCAGGCTTTCGCTAAAAGTATCACCCAGCTCACATCAGAAAACCCGGAAGCCGAATTCATAGACGTTATCAGTAAGGCTCAGGCCATAGTCGAAAAGGCACTTACTGAAACACCCAAACAACTAAATATTCTCAAAAAAGCAGGCGTTGTAGATGCTGGAGCAAAAGGTTTTGCACTTCTCATCGGTGGTATGTCCGACTATCTTCAGAATGGAGTAATCAAACCAATGCCAGAAATGGCTCTTCTGAATGAGGTCGAATCAGGAATTGAGATTTCCACTGACAATACCTCATCGCAATTCCGCTTCTGCACAGAATGCCTAGTGACTGCAAGCGACATCGACCGAAGAAAATTACGAGAAGCTCTTGCTGGCCTCGGCGACTCAATTGTTTTGGCAGGCAGCAAACACAAGGCAAAGATTCATATTCATGTGGACAATCCTGACACCGTCTTTGGGGTTGCAAGACAATTTGGTGAGATTAGCGGAAAAAAAGCTGATGATATGCATCGACAACAAAGTGCAGCACATAATTCATCTAAAAGTTTTGTTGTTATTACAGACTCAGGTGCTGATATCAGTGACGAAGACATCGAGCGTCTTGATATTCATATGGTCCCATGCCGAATTCAATTCGGCAATCAAGGCTACCTCGACAAAGTGAGCATATCTTCAGCTGAGTTTTATGCAGAACTTAAAAATAATCCCCATCACCCAACAACATCACAGCCCTCACCCGGTGATTTCCGACGACAATTCCAATTCCTAGCCAGTCATTTTGAGAATGTTCTTTCAATTACACTGTCTTCTAATGCCAGCGGAGCTTACGAAGGAGCAAAATTAGCGGCAAAGCGTAGCAAAGCGCCGGGGTATATTCATGTTGTTGATTCATTAAATGCATCAATAGGGCAAGGGCAATTAACTATTCTGGCTGCCGAATGCGCAGCAGCTGGAATTAGTATTGATAAAACATTAAAAATTCTTGAGCGGGAAATTCCACAAACAAAGACTTTCGCACTTCTGTACGACTTAAGCTACGCCGTTCGTGGCGGCCGCCTTCCGCAATGGATTAAATTAATAGCCGACTTACTACGAGTAACGCCAATCATTTATATTAAAGCAAACGGACAACTTGGATTGGCAACATGCCTTCTCGGACGTGGCAACCGAATTAGAAGGTACGCTAAATTTATCAGCTCTCACTATAAAGATAACGAAAATTTACAAATAGGCATTGGACACGCAATCTGCTCGAAAGATGCGGAAGAGCTGGCCAAGCAGCTCCGGAATAACATCGAATCAATTGATGAGTTGAAAATTTGTGAATTAGGCCCTGGACTTGGTGCTCACGGCGGACCCGGAACACTAATTGTATCGACTCGTTCTGCAATATCAGATGATGGCCTCACCAGTGGGCCTAATTAAGTACTTTCCCTGATTACGCACATTATTCACCTGAAAACTTACCGGCCAAGCACGTAATTTGGGTGTTTCCCGGTCTGCATTTTCAAGATAGTCAGCTTTTCCAAATAACCAATCATCAGTAGCATCAGCAGGAAGAATTACTGGCATTCGATGATGTAATTGCAGCATAAAGTCATTTGCAGCAATTGTTAACAATGCCGTTGTCTGCATCACCCCACCGCTTTTGTGATCTTTCCAATTCTCCCAAATTCCGGCCAATGCAAATGGCTCGCCACTCGCGAGAGATATAAAATGTGGTATTTTTTTATCCCCCTGTTTATGCCATTCATAGAAACCATCAGTGAGCACAACACAGCGACGATGCCTAAATGCGGAACGAAAAGATGGTTTCTCAGTTACAGTCTCAGCACGAGCATTAATCATACGATTTCCAATCATAGGATCTTTCGCCCAAGATGGTATTAATCCCCAACGTAACATCGTAAGTTCACGCTGTTGTCGGTTGTCGTTTCGAATTACGGCTATGTATTGAGTTGGTGCGATGTTGAAATATGGTTCAACTTTGAGTGAACTATCAACACCAAATGAAGCTATTGTCGATTCACTAGGAGAATAAAAAGCGAAACGTCCACACATACTTATTCGCGAATTCCAATGCCTTTTTTCATTAAAAATAAACTTACCGAGAACAAAAGGACTACAAATACAACGAGTATGGTATACGCATAAGTAATACTTATATCCGAGGTTCCTAATATTCCATATCGAAAAGCATTGACCATGTAAAGAATTGGATTCGCCTTCGAAATCCCTTGCCAAAAATCTGGCAACATGGATATTGAATAGAATACGCCACCGAGATACGTAAGCGGTGTAAGCACGAATGTAGGCACAATTGAAATGTCGTCGAATTTCTTAGCAAAGACTGCATTTATAAATCCGGCTAACGAGAAGACAATAGACGATAACAAAACAACAGATATCATAATGAAAGGGTGTGCAATCTCAAGGCGTGTGAAAAACAAAGCTATTATGGTAACCAATATTCCAACTAGCATGCCGCGTAATACGCCACCTGCAACATGACCAATAATAATGCTTACATTCGACATTGGTGAAACCAACATTTCTTCAATGTACCCAGTAAATTTTGCGCCGAAGAACGAGGAAACAACGTTTCCATAGGAGTTAGTAATCACAGACATCATAATCAGGCCTGGAGCAATGTACTGCATGTAATCGAAGCCATCCATGCTACCAATACGACGCCCAATTAGATTGCCGAAAATTATAAAATATAGAGTCATAGTTATAGCCGGCGGCACAATTGTCTGAATCCAGATTCGGAGTACCCGATTCATTTCCTTACGAATTACTGTGCGCACCGCAACCAAATTAAGTTGAATATTCATATATTGCCAGCCGGTTCGTATTTACCATCAACCAAACGCAAGAATAATTCCTCAAGACGATTTGCCTTATTCCGCATACTCACCACTCGAATACCGTTTGCATTGAGCTGCTCAAATAAATCATTAATATTACGATCAGGGCCTTTCTCAACCTCGAGCTGGCAGTCGCTACGTAGTTTTGCCTTGAAGCCCACGAGAGACGGCGCTTGTTTCAGATCATCTGCCAAACTTAAGATCAGCACTTCTCGCTGCAACTTCCGCAAAACTGTACTCATTTTCGCATCCTCGATTATTTTACCTTCATCGATAATGGCAATATGACGACAAAGCGATTCCGCTTCTTCCAGATAATGCGTAGTCAATATAATCGTAGTACCTGCTTCATTAATTTCTTGCAGGTAATTCCACATAGAGCGTCGAATTTCGATATCAACTCCAGCGGTCGGCTCATCAAGTATGAGTAAGCTTGGCTCATGCACGAGCGCTCTAGCAATCATTAACCTACGCTTCATACCACCCGATAAACTTAATGCAATGTCATCACGTCGGTCCCAAAGATGCAGTGCACGCAAATATTTTTCGACGCGTTGACGCGCAACTTTTTCACTAATGCCATAGTAACCAGCATGATTAATAACAATGTTACCGACGGTGTCCCACAAATTGAGATTAATCTCCTGTGGCACCAGCCCAAGAAAAGACTTTGCAACTTCGTGATCGCTATCAATACTGTGGCCAAATATTTCTACTTGACCGCCTGACTTATTAACTAATGAACTAACGATACCGATCGCTGTAGTCTTTCCTGCGCCATTGGGGCCCAATAACGCATAGAAATCACCAGCCTCGACATTCAGGTCTATACCTTTAAGGGCTTGATTACCGTTATCGTATGTTTTTTTAAGATTTTTTATTGTTAGGGCATTCATAAAGTTCGGTATTGTAACCATGACATCTCATGATCGTCACAACTTCTTCTCTGTCACTCACAGTAGGGTATTATCCATCGCTTAATTTTGACTGAAATAATAAGGAAGCGCCCCACTGTATGGAAGACCATAATGTTTTTGCCGGTGCGTTTGTTGACCGTAACACACAAAGACGTAAAGACAGCCATTGGCTGGATACAGCGTTGCTGCATGAGAACACGCGCTTCATTCCAATCTGCGGTGATTACTTCCTAATTGGCGGTGATCCTCTGCATCTCAAGCTACTTGAACGACATCAGGTTGAATCTCTTCTCGAAGAACACAACCAAATTTTTATTGGTTTATTCCGCGGAAATCCCACGTTCGCGATCATGACAAATAAGGATAAAATAACTACATATAGAGAACTTGGAGAGTTACAAGATCTTCGATCTCTTGGCAGCGCAATACCTGCTGACGAGGCGAATCTAGCGGCCCATGCTCGTGGATTAGCGCTATGGCATGGATCGCAACAATTCTGTGGTCAGTGTGGCTCATCAACGTACTCTGATAATGGGGGTAATTCCCGTCGCTGTATGAACATCGATTGCAATCGCGCAATATTTCCAAGAGTAGACCCTGCAATCATAGTTCTTGTCACTGATGGCGATCGATGTTTGCTTGGCCGACAGGCTGGCTGGCCAGAAGGCCGTTACTCGACTATCGCAGGATTTGTCGAACCGGGCGAAAGCCCCGAAGATGCAGTTTGCCGGGAAGTATTCGAGGAGACCAATATTCGAGTTTGTGACGTTTGCTATAGCAGCTCTCAACCTTGGCCATTCCCCTCATCATTAATGCTTGGTTTTATTACCAAGACTGATGCTACAGTCACTCAAGAAATACGTCTGAATGATGGCGAACTGGAGGATGCCGCTTGGTTTACACGCAAGGAATTAACCTCCGGATTTCCCAAGCTACCGCTTAGAATATCAATAGCACGTAGACTCATCGACGGCTGGCTATCGTTAGAGGGCTAATAAATAAAGATGTGCCTCGTTGTAATAGCATGGCAGAAATGCGCAGATTACCCACTGATTGTTGCTGGTAATCGCGACGAGTTCTATGAAAGACCAACCGAGAACGCACACTGGTGGCCTGACAATCCTAACCTTGTTGGTGGCCGTGATTTACAAGCCGGCGGTACATGGTTAGCAATACATCGCAATGGTCGCTTTGCGACAATTACAAACTTCCGAGATGCCAAACCGTCGTCCGAAAGGTATCGATCCCGTGGACATCTCATTACGGAATTTCTAAATAGTGAGGACTCACCAATCGATTACTTCAAAAGCATTAATGGGTCACTCTATGATGGCTTCAATTTACTCGCATCTGATGGCAAGACACTTGGATGGCTCTCAAATCGCGATGGCGATGTAAAAATCCTTAAGCCAGGAATTTATGGCCTAAGCAACTCTCTTCTAAACTCGCCCCAACACAAGGTAAAGCGAAGTAAAACAGCACTTAATAAGCTAATCCAGAATAACAAGATAAATGAAAAAGAATTGTTAAGATTGTTATACAACAAGGAAAGAGCAGTCACTGAAGAAATAAACTCTAACTATCTACCTTTCGCGGCCGCACATGCAATCAGCGCTCCCTTTGTTACCTTAAATGACTATGGAACACGAAGCTCTAGTATCGTGTTATGCGACTCAAAAGGTTACTGGCGACTTCATGAGCGTCGTTTCAATAAGAGCGGCAATCATCGTGGTGATTCAGCTTTTGCATTTACAGTCGGAGAAGATCGATAGTTCAAGAGTAAATTTTTGATAGCCAGTTGCTGATATCAACTATTTCTTGTGAACATATCGTATGCGCCATCGAATATTCATGCCAATCGACCCTATATCCAGCCCCAACTATTTTGTCGGCCGATGCTAATCCCCAATCAATTTTCAATACTGGATCAAAACTACCATGTGCCATAAAAATCGGAAGATCTCTTCGACTTACAGCAGCATCTGCAGCATCCGGTAAAGCTATATAAGTTGATAACGCCATCAAACCAGCAATGTTATAGCTCGTTCGCAGGGCCGTATTAATGGCGATCGCCCCACCTTGCGAGAATCCAGCAATAACGATCATTTCTTCTTTTATTCCACGTTCTATTTCCCGTCTAATTAAATCATGCAAAATGTCGCTGCTTTTCAACACACCGGCTCTGTCAATCCTCCCCTCTGAATCAAAACTCAATATATCGTACCAGGCACGCATAGCCATTCCGTCATTGACAGTTACTGGTTGTATCGGAGCATGTGGAAACACAAACCGTAATGGGGTATCTATCGATAAGCGAAGCTCGGGAACGATCGATTCAAAATCATGGCCATCCGCCCCCAATCCATGCAACCAGATAACACTGCCCTGAGGATTGTCGCCAGTAGTGATTTCAACAATGTCAGATGATTGCAAAATACGCCCCAAATTACTCAAAGCGGCGCAGTGTAACGCAAAAAATAAAAATAAAGCGCATTAGTATTTGACTAAATATGTGCATTATGTTGAAATTATGCGCATATTTATGCGAGAAAGCCTGTGCCAATTACAAATCACGAAGAAAAATGCGAAGCACTCCGCCAATTATTAATGCAAGGCCCTGCCCAAACGCAAGGCAAGCTGGTCGATGCATTAAATGCTCTGGGTCATAATGCAACCCAGTCCAGTGTTAGTCGCAACTTGAAAGAGCTCGGCGCGATCAAGACGGCAGCTGGCTACGAGCTACCTATTGAAAACACTTCGGATGAAAATCATTTCGCCGAAGTTAAAGATTTGCTTCGCGCAATGTTTCCGGCGGGCCCCAACCTGCTTGTTGTTGATACAGAGATCGGTGCTGCACAGCGTGTTGCTCTAGCTTTTGATCGTTGTAATTGGCCTGAAATCGTCGGTAGCATTGGTGGCGATGATACCGTTTTTGTCGCAACTGAATCTGGTGTTGCACAAAAAAATATAATCTCAAGGATCGAGCACTCCGCTCGACTTTAACTTTTTCGGAGAGCGCATTGAGTACAGATAAATCACCTATAATTTTGGCGTTTTCAGGAGGCCTTGACACGTCATTTTGTGTTCCATGGTTAAAAGAGAACTATGGGCGCGATGTTATTACTGTTTGCGTTGATACTGGAGGCATTGACTTGCCTGCTGCTGTGGCGCTCAAAGAGCGTTCAATCGCATTAGGTGCGATTGAACATATTCTAATCGACGCAAAGCAAGACTTTTTTAACACTGTTATCAAATACTTGATTGCCGGTAATGTACTGCGAGGTCAGGCCTATCCGCTGTGCGTCGGCGCTGAAAGAGGACTACAAGCAGAAAGACTAGCGAAGATTGCGTCCGAACGAGGTGCAACAACGGTTGCCCACGGTTGTACAGCAGCGGGGAACGATCAAGTGCGATTTGAGGTTGCCCTCAGAACACTAAATCCTGGGCTAGAAGTTTTGGCACCAGTCCGTGACAACAACTGGGTTCGCGAGAACCAACTGGCTTACCTTAAAAAACATGGTTTGCCATTACCATCTCAAGGATCTGCTTACTCAATTAACCGAGGTTTATGGGGTATAACCATCGGTGGCCAAGAAACACTGACATCAGAGTCATCGATTCCAGAGTCTGCGTGGGTTTTATCTTCGACTGCTTTTTCAAAGCCGCTTGTAGCATCTACTCATACCTTAGAATTCGTCAACGGAGTTCCAGCCGCTCTTGACAAAAGAGCACTTGCGCCCGTTGAGCTTATTGAGCAACTCGAAACCCTTGCGGGCAGCTATGGTATCGGCCGAGGTATTCATCTTGGTGATACAGTTCTTGGAACCAAAGGACGTGTCGCGTTCGAAGCACCAGCAGCGATCACATTAATTGCAGCACATCGTGAACTTGAAAAGCTGGTTTTAAGTGGTCAGCAGATACGAGTCAAAGATAGTATATCTGCGATCTATGGAGATCTCGTACACGAAGGAAAGCAGTTGGATCTGGCTTGCGACGATATCGAAGCACTGCTGACTTCATCACAAAGACGTGTCAGTGGGGTTGTTACATTTACGTTAAGGCCGGGTCAGTTATTTATTGATGGATCTACCTCACAACACTCATTACTGGCCGCAACCAAAGGCGTATACGGTGAATCAGCTGGTGAATGGACCGCTGGCGATGCACTTGGTTATGCACGAATTCTATCATTGCCGGGCTCGCTCCAAACAAGAGCGGCGGAAGAATAATATGAAGAACATTGTAGTCGACAAAATAGCGTCCGTAGCTCAACATAATGATCTAACATCAGTGTTGCGACTATCGCCAGATATTCCTTGTGAAGAAGGTGTACTCATCGCTGTTCGTGTATTAAACAATAAATCTCGATACAACCAACTCGAACTAATATCAGGTCGAATGGCGACTGTCACTATGGGCGACGTTGTGGTTGGAGCACTTGGACACCGTAATGCACTGCGCGGTTACTCTGGCCACTTACCCACTGAGCTATCAGTTGGCGATCATGTGCAGATCCTAAACATTGGTGGAGTTATCGGTATTTGTGATTCGGCAAATCCTGACGTTGGCGCGGCATTTAACTGCGAAGTGCTTGGCACTGTCCTAGAGTTTCCTTACTTGGGTGAACGAATAGGTGTTCCAGCTCGTGCTGGAATCGCTGCGCTTGATATTAATGCACAACTTGAAATGAATGGTGTTCCTGTTGTCGCGCTCGCAGGTACATGTATGGACTCGGGCAAAACTGCAGCGGCCTGTGCCATCGTCGGAAGATTACGGCACCTTGGATTAGACGTAGCCGCCTGCAAAGCAACAGGTGTTTCATTGCGTCGGGATGTGCTCGCAATGGAAGATGCAGGCGCAACTAACACAATGGTCTTTTCAGATCTCGGAGTCGTCACGACGACAGCCGAAAATGGCCCAGCTCTAACACGCTCGCTATTAACTAGCCTTGGTGCGAAAAAACCAGACGTGATCGTCCTCGAGCTTGGCGATGGCCTACTCGGCACTTACGGCGTTGCCGCTATTCTTGCCGACGAACAAATTAAAGACTCACTCACGGCAGTCGTATTGTGCGCCAATGATCCTGTATCAGCATGGGGTGGCGCCAAGATCTTGCGAGATGAATTCAATATCGAACCTGCGGTGGTAACAGGTCCAGTTACGGACAATGATGTTGGTATACAACAAATCGATGAGCGTCTTTCTTTGCCAGGAATTAATGCACTCTCAAGCGGTGTTGTACTTGGTGATAAAATTGCTAATCTGCTCGATAGGGGCGCGACATGAACACTTCAATTAAGGCAATCATTATTGGTGCAAATGGCTATGTCGGTGGTGAATTATTGCGATTGATTGCAGATCATCCAAAGTTCGAACTCGCTGCTGCTGTTTCCAATAGTTGCGCTAACCAATTAGTTAGTGAAACTTTCGGTCATCTATCTCAAGCATTATCAGGAACCCAATTTGTTAGTCGCAAAGATTGGTTAAGCAAAGTTGAAGACGGCAGCAATGTTGCTCTATTCTCTGCTGCGCCACACGGCGTTTCAGCTGGAGCAATAGCAACGGCGATTACAGCTGGTGAAGAAAAAAATCTAACCCTTCGAGTCGTAGATTCATCTGCAGATTTCAGATACCCAGAGCAATCAGCCTGGGAGTCCATATATGGAGTGAAGCATGGTGCGCCAGAGTTGCTCAGTCACTTCACCTGTGCAGTACCCGAACATCTGAATACAATTTCGACAGCGCATATTGGACATCCAGGTTGTTTTGCCACCGCGAGTCTGCTCGCAACAGTACCTTTGATGCAGTCGGACCTAACAGAACCAAATATTTTTATCTCGGGCATAACTGGCAGCACTGGGTCTGGGCGAAGTCCACAAGCAGGTACTCATCATCCTGAACGAAACAGTAATTTATATGCCTACAAACCGCTGGATCATCGACATTCACCAGAAATCGCGAGACTCGCAAGTGCTGCTAGTGGTCGTGAATCGACTGTGCATTTCGTGCCACACTCAGGACCATTCGCAAGAGGTATACATGTAACAGTACAAGCAAAAGCTAAAGTAACTGTGAGTGAAGATCAACTTCGAGATGTATATGTCAATGCATATAAAAATTCCCCGTTTGTTGAAGTCGTTAGCACGACACCTAAACTAAAAAACGTCGTAGCAAGCAATATGTGTCACATCGGTGTCGCTACTGACGGCGATTCAATCGTTGTAATGAGTGCAATTGATAATCTCGTCAAGGGTGCCGCTGGTGGCGCAGTACAATGGATGAATCGTCTCTGGAATTTGCCTGAAACCACTGGTCTCACGGCCGCTGCGCCGGGCTGGACTTGATACCCATGAGCAATGATCAAACGATAATTTCAGATCCTCGAATTCGAGAATCCAACACAATGATTCCAGTTTATGGTCAATTGCCTTTTGTTCCAGAGAGTGCCAGTGGTTGCGACATATTTACAAAAGACGGCCGACGTATTCTCGATTTATACGGAGGTCATGCTGTCGCTGCGCTTGGTTACGGGCATCCAAAACAATTAAAAGCGATTACTGAACAGTGCAACAAACTGCTTTTTCAAAGTAACCTAGTGGCGCTAGATATTCGCGCTCAGGCTGCCGAGAAACTAATAAGTGTTTCGCCAAAAGGACTGGATCGCGTCTTCTTCGTCAACTCCGGTGCCGAAGCAAATGAAAATGCCTTGCGCATGGCATGCATGGCGACGGGCCGCAAGAAAGTACTTGCAATTACTCATAGTTTCCATGGGCGCACAGTTGCTGCGGCCGCAGTAACCTGGAATAACGGGCGCTGGTATGGCTTCCCAAATAAGCCGTTCGAAGTGGATTTTATAACACGTGATGACGTTGCTGCGGCAGAAGCAATGATAGGTGATGATATCGCAGCTGTAATCTTTGAGCCTGTTCAGGGCGTAGCTGGTGGATATGACTTATCGACAGACTTTATTCATGCCTTACGAAAACTTACCAGCGCCAACGGTGCACTTCTTATTGCTGACGAAGTACAGTCTGGCATTGGTCGCTGCGGTCAGTTCTTCGCGGTGGATGTACATCAGATAGAGCCGGACATTCTCACCAGCGCGAAAGCATTGGGAGGTGGAGTCCCCTGTGGCGCCGTTCTCTGCAGTAACTCAATTGCAGCCCTGTTTGGTAACGGCGACCTTGGCACGACCTTCGGTGGGGGACCACTAGCGGCCGCGGCAATAGCGGCAACGATCGATATAATTAATGAAGAAAACTTACTTAATAATGTGCGTCGTTCAGAGGCCTCCATTCGCAAAAAATGTGTTGTCGGACCAGTTACACGAATTCAAGGTATGGGCCTCTTGCTTGGCCTAGTTTGTGACCGTCCAGCGGTCGAGGTACGCGATGCACTTCTGAGTCATGATATTTTAACGGGAACCAGCAGCAATCCGAATATAATCCGGATACTCGCTCCGCTTATTCTTGAATCAAAACACATTAATCATCTCGCTGAGGCGTTAATAAATATTGTGCCAAAAAACCAAGGGAAGTATTGATGAAAGCGTTTAACAACCTTACTGATTTTTCGAATGAAGAAATTCAAGCCCTTATAGAGCTTGCAGTTCGACTTGACTCAAACCCAGAACCAGAAGCACTAAAAGGAAAAGTATTGTCGCTTTTATTTTTGAGTCCTTCATTGCGAACACTAGCCTCTTTTCAGGCAGCAATGACTCGCCTCGGTGGTGGCTCCTTTGTTATTTCACCTGAGATGTCCATCCATGGCATAGAATCAAGACCTGGAATTGTCATGGATGGAGCTGCTGCAGAACATATTCGAGAAGCTGTTCCAGTTATTGCATCTTATGGCGACGCCATCGGTATTCGTGCTTTTGCCGAACGCAAGAACATTGAAGCGGATATGCAGGAAAACGAATTTAGTGCTCTGACAGATCTGATTGATACACCTTATATCAATATGGAATCAGCAATGAATCATCCCTGCCAGAATCTCGCTGACTGGAAAACCATGGATGATTTGAACGTACCTTCTAATGGCGGTAAGTTTGTATTGAGTTGGGCTTATCACCCACTCGCTTTGCCTCTAGCGGTTCCTGCCTCCACCTTGCATATGGCTGCCAAACGTGGAATGGACGTTACAGTGTTGAGGCCAGAAGGATTCGAGCTACCTGCCGCTCTTATGGAAAAAGCAAATACAATCGCCGCAGCAACTGGTGGGTCCATAAAGGAAACAGATCAACGCGCGGAGGCAATGGAAGATGCACATATTATTTATGCAAAATCTTGGTCGTCAACCCGCCACTATGGCGACAAACTAAATGACCAGAAGCTGCGTGAACAGCATCTTGACTGGTGCGTTGATGAGCCCTGGTTCGAAAATGCTAGAAATGATTGCCGCTTCATGCACTGTTTGCCTGTTCGAAGAGGTGTTGTCGTTGCAGATAATATTCTAGACGGTCCACGCAGTGTGGTGATCGCAGAAGCGCGTAATCGAATGCTTGCGCAAATGGCCGTATTGCATCAAATGCTTGGAAATCAGAAATGAGTAAAAAAAATGATCATGCGATGGTGGTTTCGGCACTAAAACATGCCGCTCCATATATCCGTCTTTATAAGGGAAAAGTATTTGTCATCAAGGCGGGAGGCGAAATATTTGCCGATAAAGATAAAGCCGCCATATTAATGGAGCAGGTTGGCATCCTTTATCAGGTCGGTATTCGCGTCGTATTGATTCATGGTGGTGGGCCGCAATCTACCAAACTAGCATCTGCACTTGGACTTGAAACCACATTCATTGAGGGTCGTCGTGTGACCAATAGCGAGTCACTCGATGTTGCGACGATGGTCCTGAACGGCCAAATCAATACGCGAATTCTCGCCACTTGTCGTGACTTGCATATTCCGGCCGTCGGTATCAGCGGTGTCGATGCTGGTTTGATTCAAGCGCATAAGCGGCCGCCGGTCGAGTGCGCTGATCAAACTTCTGTTGACTATGGCTTCGTCGGCGATATCGATTCTGTCGACGCTGATATTTTACGTAAGCAACTTGATAACGGAATGATGCCAGTCGTTAGTCCAATCTCATGTGACGATTCAGGTACCATTCTTAATATTAACGCCGATACAGTTGCAGCAGCCATTGCCGCTGAGTTAGGTGCCGAAAAATTGATACTCGCAACTGGAGAAGCAGGAATTCTAGAAGATATAAATGATCCAACGTCTTTGATCAGTTACATCGACAGAGCTGCACTCAAGAAGCTCTGCGAATCTGGAAGCATTGCTGACGGAATGCTTCCAAAAGCTGCTGCGATAGACTCAGCCATCGCAAATGGAGTGCAGCGCGTGCATGTTATTTCTAGTAAAGTTGCCAATAGTATTCTTCTTGAAATCTTTACTAACGAAGGAACCGGCACTCTGATTGTAGATGATATCGATGGACTAACGCATGCTGAGAAGAGTGCTGACTCATGAGTAGACTCTGGGAAAAAGGCTTGCCACTCGACGAACGAATCTTGCGTTACACAGCAGGCGAAGACCATCAACTTGATGCTCGTCTTATTCCATATGACGTTCGCGGCTCAATAGCACATGCTGAAATGCTGACTGAACAGGGTTTAATCAGCGCGACTGACTGTACTGCAATTTGCGATGGCTTAACTGCGCTTAGCAAGAGCTTCGAAGCAGGCGATTGGTGTATCAACCTCGAAGATGAAGATGCGCATACTGCACTTGAATCACGGCTAACTGATGCGATCGGGCCAACAGGAGGTCGACTGCATCTTGGCCGCTCGAGAAATGATCAGGTTCTCACTGCACTCAGGATGTACCTCCGAGACGCATCTAGTGATCTGGTTAGCCGTGTCAATCAACTACGTAAATCAATCGGCAATCTGCAGGATCGTCAGGGTGATATTAAGTTACCTGGCTATACGCATATGCAACATGCAATGCCATCGTCAGTGGCACTTTGGTGTGGCGGATTCAACGAGGGATTTGCGGATGCTGCTGAAGGACTGGCGTCATTAAAAAAACGCATCAATAAGAATCCATTAGGAAGCGCTGCTGGCTATGGCGCGCCAGGACTCCCGCTGGATCGAGATGCAACAACCACGAAACTTGGTTTTGATATCACGCAGAATCCAGTAACAGCAGCACAGTTGTCTCGAGGTAAGGCCGAAAGTGCCTTACTTTTCGAGATTACACTCTTGTTGCAGGATCTCGGCCGCATGGCAAGTGACCTTTTACTATTTTACACACAGGAATTCGCCTACATATCGCTCGCAACGGAGGTAACAACTGGCTCATCTATAATGCCGCAAAAGCGTAATCCTGATGTCCTTGAGTTGCTTCGAGCATCATCAGCAACCGCACAAGCCTGTCTTGATGAGTCGCTAATGATCACCGCAAAACTACCGTCCGGTTATCATAGGGACCTGCAACGCCTTAAGTCGCCGCTATTCCGCTCGATCGATTTGGCTATCGACAGCGTAGATATTATGGCGTATTTGCTGGAAGGACTGCAGTTTATCCCTGACAACATTAATCTTGATGAAGCAATATTTGCGACCGAGGAAGCCTATCGGTTGGTTCACGAAAAAGGCATCCCTTTTCGTGATGCCTATAAGCAGGTCGCTAAACGCTTTGTAAAATGATGCGCCTTACAAAACTTCAGGGCCTATAATTAATCAATCACTGTCTGCCGATATGTAAGAGTTAACCCTATGAAATGCTTTTATTTATTAATTTCTCTATTTATATCGATATTTGCTGTTATAGGTTGTGGGCAAAGTGGTGCTTTATATGTTCCCGGCAACCCAAGCCAAATAACTGTCCTTCCATCACTGGAGACTAATGCTATGGAAGGTTCTGATGGCGTTGAGGACAACAGCGAAACAAACGAGCAGAAATAGCAATGGCCGACCTTGTCCTGATAGATGGGTCATCGTACTTATACCGCGCTTATCATGCACTACCGCCACTTACCAACGCCGCGGGCGAACCGACTGGTGCGCTGTATGGCGTTTTAAACATGATCCAAAAACTCCTACGCAAAGAGCAGCCAAGCAATATTGCCGTGGTGTTCGATGCCCCCGGTAAAACATTTCGTGACAAACTTTACTCCGAGTACAAAGCTAACCGACCACCAATGCCTGATGAGCTACGCTCGCAAGTACAGCCCATTCTTGATGCGATCGAAGCAATGGGATTGCCGCTGCTGAGAGTGCCTGGAGTTGAAGCAGATGACGTCATTGGAACACTGTGCAACCAAGCGAGTGAAACGGGCCTCAGCATTCTTATTTCTACCGGCGACAAAGATCTTGCTCAACTCGTAAATGACAAAGTGACCTTGATCAACACCATGAACGATTCAAGAATGGATAGGGGTGGCGTCAAAGCGAAATTTGATGTTTTCCCAGAACAGATTGTGGACTATCTTGCTCTTATTGGTGACACATCAGACAATATTCCTGGAGTACCTAAGGTTGGCGCCAAAACCGCTGCAAAGTGGTTAAACCTATACGGCAGCATCGATGGGATTTTAAAAAATGCTAACAAAATCAAGGGTAAAGTTGGCGATAGTCTTCGAGAGAATATAGAGCAACTTCGCTTATCCGAGAATCTGGCCACCATTCGGATAGACCTTGATCTCGAGACGAGCATCGCGGAACTCGCTCTGAATCCAGCAAACACAAGTCGCTTGCGCGAACTTTACAGTCATTTTGAGTTGCGCTCTATGCTTGATCAACTTAATGATGAAACTCAACAAACAGTCACTTCAGTCAAAGAGACGAAGGAAATCAAATACGAGACCGTCCTCACGTGGGAAGCTTTTGAAAGTTGGATGGATAAAATAAATAAATCGAAACTCACTGCTTTCGACACCGAAACGACGAGCATCTATTACATGGAGGCGCAAATCGTCGGACTCTCACTTTCTATAAGTGCAAATGAGGCTGCTTATATTCCTTTGACACATGACTATCCAGGCGCGCCAAACCAATTACCAAGAAACGAAGTACTAGAGAAACTTCGTCGTTGGTTTGAAGACGAAGATAAGAAAAAAGTTGGTCATCATCTAAAGTACGATGCGCATATTCTGGCTCGATACGGTATCGCATTAGCAGGCATGCAGTTCGATTCCATGATCGAGTCATATGTACTCAACAGCGTAGCAACGCGTCACGATATGGACTCGGTAGCAAAATACTATCTAAATCGCGAAACAATCCATTATGAAGATGTTGCTGGCAAGGGTGTCAAACAACTTACATTCAATCAGGTCGACCTAGAAGTGGCCGCGCCTTATGCAGCTGAAGATGCTGACGTCACCTTGCAGCTACATAAAAACCTATGGAATCAACTGAATAAAAACCCCGCATTAAAGAGCGTTTATGAAGATATTGAACAGCCACTTGTGCCTATATTGCTGAAGATGGAAGAAAACGGTGTGTTAGTTGATCGTAAAATGCTCGCAAAGCAAAGCAGTGAACTAGCGAAAAAAATAATTGAACTTGAAAGTAGGGCGCATGAACTAGCAGGTGGACCTTTTAATCTTGGTTCACCCAAACAGCTTCAACAAATACTTTTTGAACAACAGGGTCTGCCAATCATCAGAAAGACGCCTAAGGGGCAACCGTCAACGGCAGAGGACGTATTAGTTGAATTGGCAAACGACTATGAGTTGCCGGCCGTCATTATAGAATTTCGCAGCATCAGTAAACTCAAGAGCACATACACTGAAAAGCTGCCTTTGCAGATATCTGAAAGTACTGGACGTATACATACCTCATATCATCAAGCTGTCACTATCACTGGTCGACTTTCCTCCACCGATCCCAACCTACAGAACATACCCATTAGAACGCCGGAAGGCCGCCGTATCCGACAGGCATTCATCGCACCAAAAGATCAAATTTTACTGGCAGCAGACTACTCTCAGATAGAGTTACGCATTATGGCGCACTTGTCTTCAGACTCTAATCTAATAAAGGCCTTTTTAGATGAGAAGGATGTACATCGAGCCACGGCAGCTGAGGTTTTCGCCTTAACTATCGATGAAGTCACTGATGACCAGCGACGCTCTGCTAAAGCGATTAACTTTGGATTAATTTATGGCATGTCAGCGTTTGGTCTTGCCAAACAACTCGGTATTTCTCGCGGTGAAGCTCAGGAATATGTGGACATGTATTTTGACCGTTACCCAAGCGTGAAGACCTATATGGACAACATACGCAAAACTGCTAGTGTCAATGGATTTGTTGAAACAGTTTTTGGTCGACGATTATATCTTCCAGAAATTAATGCCCGAAATGCCAATCGTCGCCAATACGCTGAGCGCACTGCAATCAACGCGCCTATGCAAGGTACAGCTGCTGACATCATCAAGCGAGCGATGATTTCAATACATCAATGGCTACAAGATGAGCAACCTGATGTCCGCATGATTATGCAGGTACATGACGAACTCGTTTTCGAAGTTAATAAGAATAAAGTAGAGAATATTAAGGACCGCATTACAAACCTAATGAATAACGCAGCATCCTTGTCAGTTCCTCTGAAAGTAGACGTTGGAATTGGCAAGAACTGGGATGAAGCACATTAGATCATCTATAGTATGCTTCTTCTTAACCTCTGAATAACTGCCACAACAACTTCTTATAGAATGTTTTATTCCTCACGCCCCAATGCCAAAAACTCATCTAGCTTAATGCGTGCATCATCTTCACCCAAACGCGTCAGAGCTGAGAAATTTTGCACCGTAGCTACGTCGCCAAGATCTCTTTCTACTTCAAGTAATGCCTTCGCTGCCTGACCTCGCTTTAGCTTATCTGTTTTCGTCAATAATACATGTGTTGGCAGCGAGATCTGCTCTGCGAAATCCAGCATCTGTAGATCATAGACCGTAATCTGCCTTCTAATATCCACAATTAAAAACAGTCCGCGCAAGCTTTGTCGAGTTTCAAAATAATCGGCCATGAGATCACGCCAATGATACTTTTTCTTATCTGACACCTTTGCGAACCCATAGCCTGGTAGATCAACCAGCCGCGTTGCTTCATTTAACGCAAAGAAATTGACTAGCTGCGTTCGACCGGGAGTTTTACTTGTACGAGCGAACTGGCGACGATTGACAATGATATTAATAGCACTTGATTTACCAGAATTTGAGCGGCCAGCGACAGCAACCTCGGCCCCTAAATCCTGAACAAACTGATTCAGTGCATTAGCACTCTTAATAAAATGAGCTTCTGGATATTGCGACATAGGGTATGCCCTACGGATAATGTGTATAATTTAGGCTGCTAAGTACTGGACCGCCAGACTAATCGGGCGTGCTCAGAAATGCCCAGCAAAACATTAAATAATCAAGTAACCTTTTAATCCTACGTCACTATTCGGTGTAATTAAATATTTGATTCACATATACACAACGCAGGAAAGTCACAATTATACGATATGAAAATGAAGTTCTCACATCTATTCGCAATAGTCAGCCTAGTACTCATGAGCGCCACCATTCAGGCTGAAAGTCTCATAGAAGGAACGATAAACGCTGGCAAGCAGCGTGCAGTTACCTGCGTAGCTTGCCATGGTCCTGAGGGCAACAGCTCAATTCCAATGTGGCCAAATATTGCAGGTCAAAATGCACCTTATATACTTTCACAACTACAAGCATATAAGGATGGCAGTCGCAGAAATCCACTAATGTCTAGTCAGGCAATGATGTTATCTGACACTGATATGGCAAATCTCGCAGTCTATTATGAAAGCCTCTCAACAGCCGTTCAATCGGTCGCAGATGAGAACCTAATTGAACATGGTGAAGCACTTTATCGAGGTGGCAATAAAGAAACCAAAGTGCCAGCTTGTCTTGCCTGTCATGGCCCTAGTGGCAGTGGAAATCCTGCCGCTAATTACCCCTCTCTAAAAGGGCAGCATGCAGCGTATACAGCTAAGCAATTAAACGATTACGCAAACGGTACTCGTGCGACAGACGGCCCAACACGCATCATGCGAGATATCGCAGCGAATCTTGATAAAGATGATATTGCGGCACTTTCTTCCTACATACAGGGTCTTAAGTAAACATGAGAAAAACTACCTGGACCACCATAGCCATACTTGCACTTTTCATTTCTGGATGCAGCAAAGAAGATACTGTTGAAATATCAGTTGCAGAAACCGCTGAAGAACAGATCGACAATAGCGCTGCTGAAGTCACAGAATCAGCCACAGGAGAAAACGAGTCACTGGAGGTTGTCGAAGAATCAGCCGCAGAAACAGAACCAGAGGATAAGGCGATTATTCTAGCTCGTGCGGATGATCCTGCAGAAACAGTATCCAGATCTTGGAAATACAAGGAAGGCCGTAATTTCACTCGCCTAATCCCTACTCAACCAACTGTTGGCGGCCCAGATAAAATAGAAGTCGCTGAAATTTTCATGTACAGCTGCCCGCATTGTTTAACTCTCGAACCACATATCAATGGATGGGCTGAGAACAAAGATCCCAATGTCCGATTTGTTCGAATCCCTGCAATTTTCAATCAACTCGCTCAAATACATGCGCAGCTTTATTACACGGAAGTTTTTCTTGTAAGAAATGGTCAGCTTAAGAATCCCGCCGCGTTCCGCAAAATGGTTTTTGAGGAGTATCATAACCGCGGCAATCGCCTAACATCGCAAACAAGCATTGAACGCTTGTTTGTTCGCGCTGGCATAAGCTCAGATGAATTCAACCGTACGTGGAGCTCGTTTGAGGTCAATCAATCTTTACGCATTGCTCAAGATCTTGCCCGTCGCTATAACGTTACCAGTGTTCCGATGGTGGTTGTAAATGGAAAGTATCATACTGATGTCAGTAAGGCTGGTGGAATACCACAGCTTCTAGAGCTCATCGACGAACTCACTGAACGTGAAGGTTTACGCTAGCCGACATCCTCGGCGACAATTTTTAAAAGACCGCTTTCCTCGCGACGCCAATACAGTCGAATAATGGAATTAATTTGCTTACTCGCAGTTCTTACTGCTAATCGAAAATGACTTAAATAAAGACCCTCCTCCTCGGGGTAAGCTACCAACAAAAGGTCCTGAACCTTAGCGTTCTGATAATCTTTAAATTCATTCGACTGCATGGAAAGCGCCGACCATTCCGCCTTATTCATCCCCCAACGGCGAAAATCAGCGCCATATGAGGACAAATAGGCATGCAAATCACCATTCGCTTTGCTGGCCGCCCACTCAGAAACTGCTATTTCCAACTCAAGCCTGAGTGCCATGCCACTATGATCTTCCCTCCAGTCAAGCTGCTGCATAACTAATACCGGAGTTACGTTGCTTTTGATTTTGCCCTGCAATGAATTAAGGTCATCATTCGGCAGTGCGATGCAGCCGTCAGTATCGAATTCAGGTCGAAGACCGCCTTTCGGATGAACGCCATGCACCCAAATTCCATCGCCATCCCTTCCTTCGTTTTTGTCCCATACATTAGGATAGTCCAAAACATAAGCCGTCACTCCATATTTTTCATGAAGCTTGCTGGTATCCAATTGCTCCGTTACGAAGTAAAGGCCGAGTGGTGTTCGTTTGTCACCAGATCGTTGCTTGCCAGCACCCTTCTTTCCGATCGACATATAAAAGCTATTGGCAATTGCAAGATTGCCATCAAGATTATTGAACTGATGAAATTCTGAAGTCGATGTTTCGGCAACAAAGACTGTTTTTATTGATTCAGGAACACGAATGAGCGCCGTAGGGTATCGATCTTCAGCAAGCAATAAGTCTGGAGTCACAAATACAAAAATGGCTAAGACAATCAACGAAAATCGGAGCATATATCGATAGTACAGCTAATTAGTGGAGATTCTAAAGTTTACCGTACACCAATTTCGCCAAAGAATCTGCCCATTGAGGATAGCTTCCACTCATCGGCTGATGATATATAATCATAATCTGACGCTAGGCTTTTGCCCGGCACCTCCCTTGACACCCCCGGAGTTTACCTTGAGCCAGGACCAGAAATTTTTTGATATGTATTCCATCGTTATCATTGTTGTTTTGCTGGTAGCTTTTCTCGCTTATCTAATAAAAATATACGACCTCACACAAGAGGTTTACGTCAGTGATACTACTGAAATACAAGCAGCGGTTGCCGAACGCATTCGTCCGGTCGGACAAGTCAATAGATCCAGCGAAGAGCAGAAAAGTTCAGCGCCTATCATTAAAATATCACCGGAGCCTATCGCCACAGCAATGACAGGACTGGAAGTTTACAACACAGCCTGTATCGCTTGTCATAGCGTAGGTGTTGGTGGTGCGCCTATTACTGGCGACGTTACAGCATGGACTGAACGTATTGCGCGAGGTGCAGCTATGCTTAAAAATAATGCTGTGCAAGGCTATATTGGGTCGGTTGGCTATATGCCGCCAAAAGGCGGTCGTCCTGATATATCAGATGCCGAAGTCGAAGCGGCTGTCGATTACATGATTGGCGAAGTTGAATTATGAAAAAACTTATCATCTTAACAAGCCTAATAATGTCAGGAAATTTATGGGCTAACCCAATGGATGAAACCTGTGTTATCTATACTAAAAATTCCATCATTGAGCGCATAGAGGAAAAAGTAATAGCTGAAAGATGTGAAAGAAATAATATTTTAGTTGTCACGGGCTTAAATCTTATAGGTGCACACAATTCAGTTTTTCGTTTCTGTAGATTTGATAGAAATGTAAATACTTCTGAAAGACCTAATAGCAGCTGGATGGTTTCATGCGTTCTTTATGATAAAAATTCTAGAGAATCAGCAACATCTAAATTTGGACTTAGGTAATGGAAATAATCAAAAAAATTGCTTTGGCTGTACATTGGATTGGCTTTATTTGTGCAATCTTTTTAGGCCTATTGTTCATTGGTTGGGCGCTAGTCCCTGAGTTTGCTGATCGACGTGTACTTATGTTTTCACTTGGGATATTTGGCTGCTTTTCGTGCTTAGGATTTGGTTGGTTGGCTAGATTTATTATAGTCGGCAAAGTACATTTTCTACCTTGGAAAAAACCAAGCAATTAAAAAACTGATACTTAATTTGTTGTAAGCCTTACTCAATAAGAATTAATTATAGGGATTTGTATTATGAAACGAGCTAAAGACTACTTAAGTCAAGCAAACAGTGTGTGCCCTAGAATCAGTGCAGCCGAAGGTGTCAAAAAATATGAAGCTGGACATTCAGTATTCATTGATGTTCGAGACAGTGCAGAAATCAATGCTACAGGATCCATAGCTGGTTCTCTCAGGATACCAAGAGGATTTATCGAGTTTGCAGCAGACGATGAAACTGACTTCCATAATAAATTATTAACAAAAGAATCTGATATTGTCTTAGTTTGTGGCGCCGGCGGAATGGCTGCGTTGAGCGGTAAAACTTTAATAGATATGGGTTATGAAAACGTCTCTAACGTGGGTGGAATTGGCGATTGGATTGATGCGGGTGGTCCGATCGAGACCTAGAATATTTTGAATACTAGCTCAAAATTTATTCTTAGATGTTTAAGCGTATTTTCAGTTATTTTAATACTGCCTTTTCCTACTGAGTTTTATTATTTTGCAAGGGTTATAGTTTTCTTAGGCGCCATCTACGCCGCTATAAAGATCAAATCACTTAACTACACGCAAGGGGAATCTTTATTCTTCCTTCTTTGCGTAATTGCCTTTATTTTTAACCCTATAATAATGATCTTCCTTTATTCAAAGGCCTTATGGTCAATATTAAACATACTGGCAGCTTTTGCTTTCTTTAAGGCTGCTTCTTTACCTAAAGATGAAAGCTAGGAAGCTTAGATGAGAGAAGACAATACAATAAGAAATATAGGCTTATTATTACTAGTACTTTACTTTGTCTTCAGATGCTCTGTTGGATTTGAACCTTATGATGATAATAGCTTCTGGATGGACGGAGGTCGCTAATAAACGATTAAAAAAAACGGGCCCGAAGGCCCGTTTGGGTAACTGAAATGGCAATAAGCCGCTCTTATACAATAAAAACCCTCCCTAAAAATGTATTAAATTAATAAAGAAAGCTGCAAAGTGGGAAGGAACTTTCTTAACGATCACTCGCAAGTCGACAATAAAGAGCTGATAATCAGCTGCTAGTATTTAGATAGAATATGCTGGTAGATAATAAGGAGTTATGCCCGTTTGAAAATTCGTATCGCAACTCGCAAAAGCGCTCTCGCGCTTTGGCAAGCTAAGCATGTTGCCGCTGAACTCATTAAGCTCCCGGACGTTTCAGAAGCTGAGCTTGTTCCGATGTCGACTAAGGGCGATGAAATTCTCGATCGCAGTTTGCAAAAAATTGGTGGTAAAGGACTATTCATCAAAGAGTTGGAGATTGCTATGCAAAATGGTATGGCAGATATTGCAGTACATTCAATGAAAGATGTGCCAGCTGAAATGTCAACAGGATTCTGTATCGCCGCAACTATGACTCGAGCGAATCACAGAGATGCACTGATAACGAACGGTGGAATACAGCTCAATGATCTAGCAAAGAACGCATTAGTTGGCAGTTCGAGTTTACGCCGACAGGCACAACTTAAAATGCTCCGCCCCGACCTTTGCGTTAAGCCGCTCAGAGGCAATGTGGATACACGGCTCGAAAAACTTGAGAATGGTGATTATGACGCGATCATTCTCGCTGCGGCTGGCCTAGAGCGACTTCAACTCGAAAATCATATAAGTCATCAGTTTTCGCCCACTGAGATGTTGCCAGCTGCAGCGCAAGGTGTGCTGGGAATCGAATGTCTTGAAGACAATATTGAACTTCGTAGAATACTTAAATCGCTCAATAACCCGACAACATTACAAACCACCAATGCGGAGCGCGCAATTGCGCGCGTTCTCAAGGCAAGCTGTCAGTCTCCGGTCGCAGCATTCGCCACAGTTAAAGATGGTGCATTGGAATTAACTGCCCTAGTAGCACATCCTAACGGCAGGGAAACAATCAAGGATTCAATCAACGGTGATGCAAGTGAGGCAGAACAGCTCGGCGAAATGCTGGCCTTTTGCTTAATTACCAGTGGTGCTAGAGAGCTTCTAGACTCTATTGAGGCTTTAAATGAATGACGCTGTACTAAAAGGAATTGGTGTTCTTATTACTCGGCCAGAAGCTTTAGCTACCGAACTCATTGAGGCAATCGAGAAAAAAGGAGGAATTGCTTATTGCTTTCCTGCTCTAAAGATTCTACCTCGAGAAAGTGAGGTGATCGATGTGGAGGCAGCCAACCTACCAATTGCAGATATCGCTATTTTTGTTAGTCGTAACGCTGTTGCTAAGGGGCTTAAACATGCACAAAACGCCATTATATGTGCAATTGGACCGGCAACCGCAGCTGCTATTCGAAGCACCGGTCGAAACGTTGACACCGAACCCAGCGAAGGCTTTGATAGTGAAAATTTACTCAAAGAAAGATCTCTTCAGGATATCGCAGGTAAGCAAGTACGAATTATTCGTGGTAGTGAAGGCCGGGAAGTGTTGGCGGATACTCTAAGAGAGCGCGGCGCCATAGTTAATTACCTCTCCGTCTATGAACAAACGCTACCAAAAGTAGACGAAATAACATTAGCAAAAATTGAAACGGCGTGGCGTGATGGCAGAATTCATGTTGTCACGGCCATGAGTGTGCAAACACTCAAGAATCTTCCTACACTGCTACCAACATGGTGTCGAGAGCGACTGGGATCGCTAACACTGGTTACACCAGCGACACGTGTGATAAAAGAGATGCAGGTACGCTACCCTTTGTCCCAACCTGTCTTGGCAGCTGGAACTGAGACTAGCAAAATAGTTGACGCGATTGTTACTGCATGCAAACCAGATTACAAATCATAACTACGATCTACACGTCATGAATGAAAAACAAAAAAACGTACAAAAAAACGATGATGCAGAATTCGCCACGGAAGATTCCGCACCTAAAAAAAAGGTGCTATTAAGTAAGAGCATCAGATGGACAGCAATTGTGGTCGTAATTATTGCGTTGGTCTCTGTTTATATAACGTTTGACGACTGGAACCCCTTCAATGGCTCAAGCGAACTCGACAATCTCACCAGCATCGAAAACATTAACCAGCAAGAGGAGCCGCCCAGAAGCACGCTCGAATCGCAGGATAACCAAATCAATGTTCCTGACTACAGCTTAGAAATAGATGCTTTACAAAAGAACCTTGAGGGTAGGTTACGTCAATTAAATTCACTGCCGTCACGTATGTCGACGATCGAAGACAGAGTCTCATCACTAGTCGGAATCTCAGCCGGCGCGCGAGAAGTCTTTTTATTGTCTGAGGCAGAATACTATTTACAGATAGCAAATGCTCAGTTACAGCTGGCAAACAATCCACGACTATCATCGCTTGCGCTTCAGTTAGCAAGCGAGAGGATTACGCAGATCTCAAATCCGGATTTAGACGACGTACGAGACGCCATTTCTGATGAGCTCGCCATGCTTGATGCAATGAAAACAACAGATCTGGAAGGTATAACACTGACGCTAGCAAGTCTCGCTCAGGTGGTTGAATCCCTGCCACTAGCGATTACGAAGTTAGCGGACGAAATTGACGAAGAAGTAGGTCCTGAAAAAAGCAATGTTGATCGTGCCTGGAACTCAGTGAAAAGTGCCATGTCAGGCCTAGTCAAAGTCACGCCTCCTGACGCAGAAAAACTTACGCCCATCACTCCAAATACGGAATCTCTACTGCGCAATAATATTGCATTACAACTTCAATCAGCACGACTCGCACTCTTGCGAGGAGAACAAATAATTTTTGAGCAAACCCTCAATGACATCAGTACATTGCTCGATACTTTTTTTGACACTGACAGTGAGCAAGTAAATGGTGTTAAAGCAACAATTTCAGAAATTAAAACCACTGTCTTTACCCCATCAGTTCCAGATATTTCAGGATCGCTTCATCTATTACGTCAGTTCCAAACCTTACGTGAGGCGAGCAAATGAAAATCGGCATTATTGTAGTACTCACATTATTTGCGAGCACATTTGCAGCATATTTCCTGCTTTCAGATGCTGGCCGCGTTGGTATCGAATATCGTGGCTACGTGATCGAAATGTCATAACACACTCTGGCTCTCTTGATGATAGCCCTGTTCGCCTTGATCTGGCTAATCAGCAAAATAATTATTGCACCTCGTAGAATTGGTGAGGCAGCAGGTCGCTATCGAGCCGCTCGCTCCAGTCAAAAAATGACTCGCGGAATGATTGAAGTAGCTGAAGGTAATTTTACACGCGGTGAACGTATGCTTGCCACGGCTGCCAGCACCAGCGACTCTCCATTATTTAACTACCTACAAGCAGCGCGAGCAGCACACCTGCAAGGTCGCAATGAACGCCGTGATGATTGGCTAAAACTTGCCTATCAGGAAGTCCCAGAAGCGGCGAATGCAGTGTTACTTACTCAAGCTGAGTTTCAACTTGATCAGGGCCAGCATGAACAGGCGCTAGCTACATTAAGACGCCTGGACGATAACTCAAAAAATCATGGGCACGCACTGGCTCTGATGGGGCGCCTGTATTTTCAACTGGAAGATTGGTCATCACTGCAGGAAATACTGCCGCGAATAAAAAAATACGCACAAATAAAATCAGAGACAATGATTAAATGGACGTCACGAATTCACCGTGAAAAATTACAAGATGCATCCGACGGGGAAACTATCTTAGCCATATGGAAAAAAATTCCCCAATCTCACAAATCCGATATGTCACTACTCGAGGCCTACTATCAAGGATTAATACGCATCGGACTGCATGAAAAAGCAGAAAAAGAATTAGTCACCGCTCTGAAAAAAAACTGGCGAAGCCCTCTCGTTCTATTATTTGGACAAGTTCAAGGCGCCGACGCCACTAAACAACTAACAAAAGCAGAAGACTGGCTAGAAAACCACGCGGAAGATCCAGATCTGTTGTTAACAGTAGCAAGGCTTTGTCTTAAGAATGAACTCTGGGGGAAAGCTCGCAGCTACTTAGAGGCGCTGATAAACCTGAAACCCAGCGCAGAAGGCTACCAGGTATACGGTGATTTATTAAATCAAGTCGGTGAAGCCGATGCAGCATCAAAAGCCTATGAGGACGGCCTCAGAATGATTACTAAAAATACCCTGTAAGTTAAACAGGTACAGCCCTTTAATAGTTTTAAAATCTACTTAAGGTTGGCTGCGTTTAGTCCTGAGCCACGCGGTTAGGGGCTCCCACTCATACCAGTCTGGCCAGGCCATATACTCAGGTAGTTCAAAAATTCCGATGCCGCGCGTGTAAGCCCGCACGTAATTTTGCGCATCTCTTAGTGCTGCGATGTAGGGAACTCGTGCCTTGGTTAAGTATTCATCGAGATCTTCATAAATCAGCGTATTTTCACGAACACGGTTCGCAACAACACCAATTTTCGCATTTTTCTTAGCGATTTTCGGAACCTCCTTTAATCCCCTAAGGAAATTGGAAGCTGCTTGCATATCGATTGGCGATGGCAATACTGGAACAACGATTGTCTCAGCATGCTTAATAAGATCCACCAATTCTGGGCCACGCGTTCGAGCTGGCGCATCTATAACGATAATATCTGCACTGCGTGGAGCATGTCGAAGGCCATCTTCAAATCCAGCAACACCCGCAATCTTTACACGATTATCTGGGCGACGTTCAAGCCAATCAAGACTCGAACGCTGTGAATCATAGTCAGCCAATGCAACTGCAGCGCCCTCAGTTGCAAAGTAAGACGCTATATTGGTTGCAAGGGTGCTTTTACCGCTACCACCCTTCTCATTTAGTACTACTATGTGTCGCATATCGCGCTCCAGGGGCAGTTTATTAGTTTAGGTGGCATTTATATGTAAACTACAGACGCCACATTAAAAAGTCCATTAACACATATAACAAAGCATAATCAACGACATGCAAATTCCTTATAAAAAAATGCACGGTACTGGAAATTTAATTCTGGTAATTGATCAACGTCACGGAAATTTACCTCCGCCGAGCAGTAGCAAATTACAAGAGCTCAGCGACGAAAAAACAGGGCCTGGTTTCGATCAATTAATGTGGCTTAGCCCATCCAAGAACGAAGAGTATTTAGCGAGCTATCGAGTATTTAATAGCGATGGCTCTGAAGCAGAGCAATGCGGAAATGGTGTTCGCTGCGTTGCGCAGTACTTGGCTGGGATAGAAAAAAATGCAAAATCATTCACGTTGATGAGTCCAGCAGGATTAGTTTCTGCCCGTGTTTATGAGGATGGCCTTGTTGAAGTCAGTATGGGTGTACCTAATTTTGAACCATCGAATATTCCCTTTGTAGCCAGTAAAAATCAGCTCTCCTATGAACTAATCGTTGATAATAAAACTATAGAAATCAATGTACTTTCTATGGGAAACCCTCATGCTGTTTTACAGGTGGATGACGTTAACATTGCTCCAGTAAGCCAAATTGGACCCTTGATAGAGGTTCATGAGCGGTTTCCAGAGCGAACGAATGTCGGTTTTATGCATATAACAGACAAGGCCAACATCGAACTGCGCGTACACGAACGTGGTGCTGGTGAAACAGCCGCGTGCGGCACAGGCGCGTGCGCAGCGGTGGTGTCAGGCCAACGGCTAGGATTGCTCGACAAAGAGGTCTCTGTTCAACTGCCAGGCGGTCAAGTCGTGGTAAGCTGGCTTGGTAGTGACGCACCTGTCTGGCTCAAAGGCAATGCCGTTTTGATCGAAGAAGGGACGATGAACCTATAGGAATGGGTGAACTATGAGCACGCAAGCAGAAGTTGATTACGAAAACGAAGAATTGTCAGAGCAATCTGTACACAATTATCTCGCAGCACATCCGGATTTTTTTGAAAAACACGCGGATCTTTTAGGTTCTCTTAACCTGTCACACGCCTCAGGCGAAGCAGTATCATTGGTCGAACGACAGGTCTCTATGTTACGCGAAAAAGACCTCACTCTTCAGAAACAGCTCAAAGAATTGATTGAAGTCGCACGTGCCAATGACTTGTTATCAGCCAAAATACATGAGCTAACAATACAACTGTTTGCGTCACCGGACCTCAAGACAACAATTATCACCCTTGAAGAGGGTATACGCAGTGAATTTGGGGCAGATCAAGCCGTTCTCGTGGCTTTCAGTGATTCTAATTCTTTTGATGATATTGATGCTGGTAAATTCTTCCAAGTTATTGACAAGAACAGTGATGCGTTAAGTCCCTTTAGCATTTTTCTTGCTGGCAACTCTGCACGGTGTGGACAAATTAGTGATGCACAAAATGATTTCCTATTTAAAGAAGGCGCGAACGAAGTTGGATCCACTGCGTTGGTGCCGCTGGGCATTGATAGTAAAGTTGGCTTTCTTGCGATTGGTAATACCGATGCAAACCACTTCCACCCCGGCATGAGCGTTGACTTTCTGACACGTCTTGGCGATCTCTTAGCGAGTGCGCTAAAGCGCTTTTAAGGTGAATAAACAGTGAGCGATGGTGGCAGAATCGATGAGTTTATTCACCATCTGCAATACGAACGCCGCTTATCGCCGGAAACCTGTAAAAATTATCGCCGTGATCTTGTAGCGCTACTCGCGTTTCGTGAATACTCCAATATTGATTCCTGGGGAAGTCTAGATAGTGAGCATTTTCGGGCATTCTCAGCATTCTGCTATCGCAAGGGCTTGAGTGCTCGCAGCATTCAACGACGCCTGTCAGCCTGCCGCACCTTCTTTCAATATCTCATTCGCGAAAAACACATCAGTAATAATCCGATTACAAATGTATCCGCGCCAAAAGGAAAGAAACGACTTCCTGGCAACCTTGATGCGGACCGCATGGCACGCCTACTCGATATTCCAGGCGAAGGGGCTTTGGTTGATCGTGACCGAGCGATTCTCGAGCTATTGTACTCGTCAGGACTGCGCTTATCAGAGCTCACTGACCTGAACTGTGGTGACGTGAACATGAACGATGCGATAGTACGAGTAACAGGTAAGGGCAGCAAAGACCGCATTGTCCCAGTCGGACGTAAAGCAATTTCCGCGTTACAGAAATGGGATCACAGTCGAGATTTATTGGCTAACGTTGATGAAAACGCTTTATTTGTCAGTAATCGCGGCACTCGTATCAGCCCAAGGTCTGTACAAGCCCGAATCAATCATTGGGCTCGTCGTCAGGGAATCGATACTAATGTCTACCCACATCTTTTTAGGCATTCGTTCGCAACCCACCTTCTGGAATCAAGTCATGACCTGCGTGGAGTGCAAGAACTACTAGGACACGCCAATATCTCTACGACGCAGGTCTATACTCACCTTGATTTTCAACACCTGGCCCAAATATACGATCAGACACATCCCCGGGCGCGAAAAAAAGACTAATCGCAAGCATCACAACAGGAAGAACAACATGGAACAATATCGAGGGACAACTATTGTCTCTGTCCGTCGCAATGGCAAAGTTACGATCGCAGGTGACGGTCAAGTCAGTATAGGCAACACAGTAATGAAGGGTAATGCCCGAAAAGTCAGGAAGCTGGCTGGAGGGCAAGTAATCGCAGGGTTCGCAGGTGGCACCGCTGACGCGTTCACACTTTTTGAACTCTTCGAAAGTAAACTAGAACAATATGGCAATCTGACCAGAGCGGCTATTGAGCTTGCCAAAGACTGGCGAATGGATCGACGCTTGAGGCGACTTGAAGCACTGCTCTGTGTTGCTGATACTGAGACATCGTTCATCATTTCAGGTAATGGCGATGTCATTGAACCAGAAAATGATCTGATGGCCATAGGATCCGGTGGGCCTTATGCACAGGCCGCGGCGCTTGCCTTGTTTCATAATACTGATCTTGAAGCGAGAGATATCGCCGAAAAAGCACTACTAATCGCTGGCGATATCTGCGTTTTTACTAATCAAAACATCACAATCGAAGAACTCTAATGTCACAAATGACTCCCCGAGAAATAGTCCAGGAGCTGGACAAACACATTGTTGGTCAGGATGACGCTAAACGTGCCGTCGCTATCGCCCTGCGTAACCGCTGGCGGCGCGTGCAGGTCGATGAACCACTGCGCAGTGAAATTACACCCAAAAACATCCTAATGATTGGACCAACAGGTGTTGGAAAAACGGAAATCTCTCGTCGCCTGGCGCGGCTGGCAAGAGCACCATTCATCAAAATTGAAGCTACAAAATTCACTGAAGTCGGATACGTCGGTCGTGAAGTTGACAGCATCGTGCGTGATCTTATGGATGTATCAATCAAATTAATACGTGAAAATGCTATGGCAAAAGTTCGCCATCGAGCAGAAGACTCCGCAGAAGAACGTATTCTCGATGCATTGCTACCATCCTACCAGGCCACTGACTCCACGCAGGATGAAATACCTGTTGATAACAATACTCGGCAGAAGTTTCGCAAGATGCTGCGTGAGGGAAAACTCGATGATAAAGAAATTGAAATCGACATTCAGGCTTTGCCCGTTGGGGTCGAGATCATGGCACCGCCTGGAATGGAAGAAATGACAAGTCAATTACAAGGCATGTTCCAGAACTTAGGCAGTAACCGCAGTAAGACTCGAAAACTCAAAGTAAAAGAAGCATTTCGCCACTTGACCGACGAAGAAGCAGCGAAAATGATTGATGAAGAAGAACTCAAAACTCAGGCGCTTGAAGCTGTTGAGCAGCACGGTATCGTATTTCTGGATGAACTCGATAAGGTCGCCAGAAGCTCAGGCACCCAAGGAGCGGATGTTTCACGCGAGGGTGTACAGCGAGATTTGCTTCCGCTTGTCGAAGGCTCGACGATCAATACCAAGTACGGAATGGTAAAAACAGACCACATTCTGTTTATTGCCTCAGGTGCTTTTCATGTGTCCAAACCTTCCGACCTCATTCCGGAATTACAAGGCCGTTTCCCAATCAGGGTTGAACTAAAATCACTCACCACTGAAGATTTCGTTCGAATCCTGACAGAGCCCGACGCATCGTTAACATCGCAATATTCAGCACTCCTTAAAACTGAGGAAGTCCACCTTGAATTCACAGAAAGTGGCGTACGCAGAATCGCCGAAGTGGCGTTTCAGGTGAATGAAAATACCGAGAATATCGGCGCGCGCCGACTGCACACTGTCATGGAGCGACTCCTCGAGACTGTATCATTTAGCGCGTCGGAGAAAAGTGGCTCGAAATTTATGATAGATGATGACTACGTCAATGATCATCTGGAAGAGTTATTACAGGATGAGGATTTGAGTCGCTATATACTTTAAAAAAACCTTGAACACTGGCTCAGCTAAAGCACCACAGGTATGCTCCGATCATGAAATCCACTGAAGACAATTCCACTCACTTCGGTTATCAGACTGTCGACAAGGACAAGAAGGCCGACATGGTCCGTGGCGTGTTTGATTCTGTGGCAAGTCGTTACGACATCATGAATGATCTGATGTCCGCTGGACTGCATCGCCTGTGGAAGAGGTACACGATAGATCAAGCAGCCATTAAGCCTGGTCAGATTGTGTTAGACCTCGCTGGCGGCACAGGTGACCTGGCAAAAGCATTCTCCAAAAAGGTGGGTAAGCACGGTCGAGTAGTTTTGGCCGACATCAATGCGGCCATGCTAAAGCAGGGCCGATGCCGTCTAGTTGATTCCGGTGCTTGGGACAATGTCGCTATCGCACAAGTCGATGCACAAGAGCTGCCTTTTAACGACGCAACATTTGATTGCATCACCATGGCGTTCGGACTGAGAAACGTGACCGATAAGGATGCGGCTCTCGCCTCAATGTTTCGTGTTCTTAAGCCCGGTGGTAAAGCGATGGTCTTGGAATTTTCTAGGCCGAACGAAGCTATTAAACCGGCTTATGATATGTACTCTTTTAAAGTATTACCTACGCTTGGTAAATTTGTTGCGGATGATCCGGACAGCTATCAATACCTGGCCGAATCAATTCGTATGCATCCGGATCAGGACACACTAAAGTCGATGATGGAAACGGTCGGCTTCGAGCGCTGCCGTTTTCATAATATGGCCGCTGGCATTGTTGCCCTTCATATTGGCTTTCGAATCTGATTCGAAATGGATGCCCTTGAAAAAATATTGCGCCCAATCGCAAAATTATTGAATCGAAATATTCAACAATCAACCCCGGCCAGAGAACTCTGCAAGGAATTATCTGGAACGGTTGTTGCGGTGCGTGTTCGAAATACCACTCTTGCAGCTTATTTTCTGATTGATGATGAGACTCTAAATTTAGCGACATCAAGTTCGAAAGAACCTGATGTCGTTGTCTGTGGTTCATTAATCACATTGGCTAGTATGAACGCTAAATCCAGTGAAAGGGCCATTCGCGATGGTTCATTGAAGCTATCAGGCGATGCAAGGCTGGCTCAACGTTTTCAAAAATTACTGAATTATTTGAAACCTGATGTTGAAGAAGAGTTATCGTCCTTAATTGGAGATGTTGCAGCACATCGACTCGGCAAAATATCCCGTGGCATCGTTCGCTGGGGGCGTGATGCGCGTTCGACCATGGGTGCAAATATTCGCGAATACCTGCAAGAAGAAAGTCGCGACGTGCCCAGCCGTTATGAGACCGATAAATTCAGTGAGAATATTGGCACTCTTCGTGACGATGTAGAACGCCTTGAAGCTCGCGTGAATCGATTACGGGAAGATTTGTAGCATGGCGAGTCGACGCACTATTTTTAGAATGATCACAATACAACGTGCGTTGGTTAAGTATGGCCTGGACGATGTGATCAAGCAAACGCATTTATTACGGCCTTTACGATTTCTTTTTTACCTCATGCCGTATCGACGCGACACTTCAGCTCCTATTGGAGAAAGACTTCGGCTTATGCTCGAGGAATTGGGGCCAATCTTTGTTAAGTTTGGTCAGGCTCTCTCTACAAGAAGGGACCTGCTACCACCTGACATTGCTGACGAACTTGCAAAGCTACAGGATGCAGTACCTCCATTCCCAGTAGAACAAGCAGTGGCAATCATCGAGGGTGCTTATGGTGAATCAGTCGATTCAGTATTTGAACGCTTCGACAAAGAGCCGCTCGCAGCGGCATCCATTGCACAAGTACACACCGCAAAACTTAAGACCGGCCATGAAGTGATCGTAAAAGTATTGCGTCCGGGTGTTCAGAATCAAATTGAGGGTGATCTCGCAGTGCTTCGAGTGATCGCTGGCCTTGCAGATCGCTATTGGGAGCATGGCAAGCGATTGCGTCCATTGGAAATTGTCGACGAATACGAGCATACAATCCTCGATGAATTAGACCTTATGCGCGAGGCCGCTAATACAGCTCAACTTAAGCGAAATTTTCAGGGCTCTGACATGCTCTATGTACCGGATATTTATTGGGATTGTTGTCGCCCTGAGGTCCTTGTTCAAGAACGAATTTACGGTACACCGATCAGCGATATGAATGCGCTACTTGAGGCAGGTACAGATATTCAGGTCCTCGCAGAAAACGGCGTGGAGATTTTCTTCACGCAAGTATTTCGGCATAACTTTTTTCATGCAGATATGCATCCGGGCAATATATTTGTTATTACGTCGGACCCGAAGAGGCCGAAGTACGCCGCCGTCGATTTTGGCATCGTCGGAACACTGAGTCCCGAAGACCAACGTTATCTTGCAGAAAATTTCCTCGCGTTTTTTGATCGTGATTACCATCGAATTGCAAAATTGCATTTGGACAGCGGTTGGGTTCCAGCAGAAACTCGCGTTGATCAACTTGAAACCGCTATTCGGACTGTTTGCGAGCCCATTTTCAATAAACCGCTCGCAGAGATATCGTTCGCACAGCTTTTGATGCGATTGTTTCGTGTCGCACAGCGCTTCGACGTTGAAATTCAGCCGCAGATGATTTTGCTGCACAAAACCTTGTTTAATATCGAGGGGCTGGGTCGACAGCTTTATCCACAGCTTGATTTATGGAAGACAGCACAGCCAGTATTGAAGCACTGGATGGACGAACAAGTTGGCGGTAAGGCATTTTTAAAAGACATTCGTCAAAATCTGCCGCAGATGCGTGATGCTTTGAAAGAGCTGCCCACTATTCTTCGCTATTTAGGTGAACAGGCGGCTGAGGGTCACGTTAACTTAAATTTAAAGTCATCTGAACTGACAGAGATTAAGAATCTGCTAGCTGAGCAGCAACGACAACGTCGTTGGTTAACGGCTGCTGCCGCTGCGGTCGTTTCTGGTGGCCTTGTTCTCACATTCGGCGCGATACCAGAGCTTGCTTGGGGACTGTTTGCTGCCGGTGCTCTTGCGGTATTCGCAGCACGACCTTAATTTCCTAACTGATTTCTTTTCGCTGGTGTTCGGATTAGTTTTTTTCAAAATAATATTCATTGGAATAGTTTTACGGCTATTGCTATAACTAAACTTATGATTTTCCGTGTATCACACAACAACCTACGACCGCTCAGGTGGTGCATTATTCTGTTTTCTTTATTTCTTACCGCTGGATGCGGTGAAGGTGGCGGAGGCGGAAACGAGAGCAGAGGCGGATCCACTATTTCTGCACCTATGGCACCTACTTATACTTACTCTACCTTCAACCAAATAGTGGCCTCTGAAAATAATTTCTCTGATTACGATATTGCCGCTGCTCATTACAGATTCACGACCGGTGATGCTGAGGGTTGCTATTTAATAACCGATCAAATGGACGATTTTAAATTGCGTTATGACGCTCAGCTCAATGCCATTGTAACAATCCAAAATGTCGCTCGTCCTTGTCTGACTCAATCTATATCCGGTACTCCCCTTAATTTTTTTATTGAGGCAAGCTCCGGAGGATCTTTTGATGGCGTACTAAATGGTCTTCTAGCATGGGATACGTGGGCAATCGGTATTCCAGATGCTGGCACCCTCACTGAAACAGCTTTTAATTGGATAGAATCGTCCCCCTATTGTGATATCCAATCCAATTGGATGGGCACGAAGTACGTTTGCTTGGGCGTTTATGAAATTAATTATGGGGATACTTGTCAATATAACGATGGATCTTGTTCGTACCTTACTAGTGACAACACCTATGACACTGATCTTCTATCGGGAGTGACAGGAGACTTTACCTTCACTGGAGACATGCCGACTGCAGGTATAAATGGCTTTAGAATCAAAGCTTTGGCTAAATATTATGCGACTGGCAATGGCTATAACAATAACTGTGGGAGCAGTTCCTTTTCCTACAATATGCTCGATTGTGGACCTGTCACGCAGGGCGCTCTTACGGCAGATCAGTTTTTAACTGTTGATTTTGCAGCCGGCACCCTAGTGGGCAGTTTAGATCTAGATTACGATTTATATTATGAGACCACCTATTCTGCTCCTACCCTGTCTGAGGACAGGACTATCGGTACGCTTACCTTTAGTAACGTTCAAATCTCAGGTAACTCATTTTCTGGAGAAATAACATCTCCCAATTTCGAAGGACTTGTTAAGGGTCACTTCTTTGGGCCAGACGCGAAAGAAATTGGCGGTGTCATTTATTTTAAAGATAAAGAAGATGGAGATTACGCTTTAGCCTATGGAGTGGTTGCCTTTGCCGGTGCAATGAACTAAATCTGCTCATCAAAAATAATAATAAATTTCATAACCAAATATATAAGCAGACTAAATAAAGAGTATGCTGAAACATAACCACGACAACTACTTAAATAGCAGGACAATTCACGATGGAAAGTAACACCTTATCTGGCGAGCAAAAAATTGAATTCACAGGCGACGCAAAAGAATATTTTGGCATCTGGCTTTCCAATTTGGTTTTATCCATCGTAACGCTCGGCGTCTATAGTAGTTGGGCGAAGGTCAGGCGGGAAACATACTTTAAAAATAACACTAAAATATCTGAGTCGAGCTTTGGCTATCATGCCACTGGTAAGCAGATATTTAAGGGCAGGCTGATAGCATTAGCTGTTCTGATTTTAATAAATA
>JAQWOA010000012.1 GCA_029246105.1 Woeseiaceae bacterium
GTTGGCTTGGTAGTAAATACAATATAACTCTCAATAATCTAAATGTAATTGAAGGTTTAATTCTATATTCGCCAAAAAGATATGAAGATAGAGAAAGTTATGGCAATGGAACATTTAGAGTTCGGCCAAGAAGTAGATTACAGCTTAAATACAAAACTGACCCCTCTAAAATAATATCTTATGAGAGTTCTCTTACTTATCAAGGACAAGAGTATAGAGGCGCTAAAACTGAAGGAGAATTTGAATTTACTTGGTTTCCAAAAAATAATATCAGTTTTAGCACTAAATTAAAGTATGTAGATGGCGGTGGAGGTTGGTTGTTACATCAAGAAGAGAAAGACTTTACATCGTTTTTTCATCAAAAGTGGGAAACAGACTTTAAATTTAACTATTTTATTAATGCCAAACAGCAGCTTAGTTTAAATTTACAATGGGTTGGAATTCAGGCGCAGGAAAATGATTTTTATACAATTGATGCAGAAAAATACATACTCAATCAAATTAGTAAACCTTATGCAGAGAGTGATAATTTCAGTGTCTCTGATCTAAATATTCAGCTTCGTTATCGATGGCAAATTGCACCACTATCAGACGTATATTTTGTTCTGACAAAATCAGGCTCCAATACTGCCAAATACACCTCCTTCAATGATCTCGCTGAGGATACCTTTGATAATCCAATTAGTGACCAAATCATTCTTAAAATTCGATATCGTTTTGGATCTTGATAATATAAATTTATTTAAAAATAATCTAATTTCTTATCAAGAGGTATGACGTGAAAGGAATATTGTATCGAACATAGATCACGCCACTATTTGATTCGCTCCCGCACGCCTTGCAACGCATAGACCACAGATGCTTCCCGAATAAGTTCACGATCTCCTGTAAAATACTCACATGCTGTATCAATCAGCACATTACTGCCACCTCTGACAGCCCAGCCGAACCAAACTGTTCCAACTGGCTTCTCCTTCGTGCCACCACTCGGACCTGCCACTCCACTAACCGCTACTGCAATATCAGCACCGCTGAGCCTCAATACCCCTTTCGCCATTTCTTCAACAACTTGACTGCTCACCGATCCATGTTTTTCTAAAGCTTCATTCTGCACACCGATAATCGATTCCTTTGCACCATTTGCATAACTCACAATGCCATAACCAAAGACTTTGGAACTACCAGGTATATCCGTGATTGCTTTTCCAATCCAGCCCCCACTACAGGATTCTGCAGTGGCGACAGCCTTTCCAGCCGCTGAGAGCTCATTGACAAGTGCTTCAGCCAGCTTGTGAATTGATTCGTGATCAGCCATTTATATCACTTCGGTGATTCTGATTTAGTTACCTACATCGTATAGTTCACGTGACCACTTTGCATCATAATCGATGGAAATTATTTTTCTTAGTGCAAAAATCAAAAAAAATATCCTGCTCTAAAGCCCATCACTTAAAGAGATTTATACAACTCCAGATATTTTTCCGCCATTATGGCAATTGAAAACTTGTTCTTCATACGTACTTTTCCAGCTTCGCTAAATTCACGACGCAGTTGCTCATTATCAATCAAAGCTTCTATAGCAGCTTGCAACTCACTCACAGACTCAGGCGTTACGAGTATTCCAGTCTTGCCGTTATCCACGGCTTCTGATGTACCTCCAACATCAAATCCCACCACAGGAACTCCGGCCGCAGAAGCCTTGAGTGTCGCAACACCCAAACCCTCAGCCAACGCCGGATGGACAAATAGGTCAAAGCATCCAATAAAGTCGTCAAGATCATCACGATAACCAGCAAATCTTACTGCGACGCCAAGCTCCAGTGATGCTGCTTGCGCTCGTAGCCTATTGTTGAGGTAGCCGTCACCAAATATAACCACTCTAAAATTTGGGTTTCTATCTTTCATTGCGGCTACTGCCTGCAATAAGTATCGATGGCCTTTGCGCGGGATCAGCTGCCCGGCTACAGCTATTGCGATCATACCTTCATCAATGTTGAATTCATTCCGGAACGATTCATAATCCAGTTTACTTTCACATACTGCCTCATCAACCGCGCTACGAATTATGGCAATTCGTTCAGATTCGACATGATTTTCTTGTAAAACTGATGCGATCGCTTCAGAAATTGCGATTATTTTTTTAAATGGCTTATAACGTAGCGCTGCCAACAGGTGCATCTCTGTGTTATCTACTCGACGAGACACCACTGCTGAAATTTTGGCATAAGATGCAGCGAGACCACCCAATAAATCAGCACCTCGGCGACTATGACAATGTACTACGTCTGGTATTTGCTCTTTCAGAAATTGCGATAAACGATATACAAATAATAAGTCTAGATCGCCCGCGCAGAAAATATTCTGCACCCGAATTCCGGCTTGTCGAGCCACACGATCGATGCCAGAATTCGGCAGGCATACGAGTATATTATCGTGACCACGCTCGCGTAATGCATTGATCAGATAGATCACCTGCTGTGGGCCACCTAAAAAATGGCGTCCAGTTTCGACATGCAGTATTTTCACACATCCATAGTACTAAAAATATCAACATAAAAGCTGAAGTAACTCACGTCTAAGCACCGATGATGCGTCAGAATCTCAGCATCAAGCCTGACTAGCCTGAAATACTAATATTTTATCGTTTTAACGCAGAAATGATCCGTTTTTAATGAATGCAGCTGACTGGTCTACTACATTTGCTGATACCAGCATACCTATATGGCTCACGGGTGAGGTTAGATGGTCAGTTACACCTGCTATTCTGGTTTCTGAAACACTAATAAGCCCATCATTTTCTTCCTCAAAATTAACCATCAGCCGAGTTAATCCTAACGATACTGTCCCTGCAATAACACCAACATCCCGTTCATTACTCACATGTGATGCCCAATCGTTAGCCGTTTGATGAATGATCGCATCAGGCACTGATTTACCAATGATGTCTTTTGTCCATTCAAACTCATTCATAAAATTCGCCGCGCGAGATCCTGAGAGTGGTGAGCCGAGACAGACGACTCTACCGGGAAGGAAGCCAGGATTATTTGCATACATTCGAAGTGCAAGTACACCGCCGAGACTATGACCGATTATGTGCACTTCATCAGCGCCACTGACACGAATATAGTTGGTAAGCGCAGCTGCATTCTCGTCAAGAGTGCCACGTACTGATGGATAGCTAAACAGATGAACATGCATACCATGCTTACGCTCAAGGCGACGCTTGATCAGGTACATTTGAGTGCCATGAGATAAATAACCATGAACACAGATTACTTTCGTTTGAGTATTATTCAGTGCGCGGCGCTCGGAGTCGGATACCTGCTTCTTTGAGTTGTGCTTGCGAAGTTTCACCTGGTGCGTTGGTCAATGGGCAGCTTGCAGTCTGCGTTTTCGGAAAAGCAATAACATCACGAATACTATTTGCGCCTGCCATTAGCATAATAATTCGATCAAGCCCAAACGCTATACCACCATGAGGCGGACAGCCATACTGAAGCGCTTCAAGCAGAAAGCCGAACTTCTCATCCGCTTCTTCTTTGCTGATACCCAATAAATCAAAAACTGCTGTCTGAGTTTCCTGATCATGGATTCTAATCGAACCACCCCCGATCTCAGAGCCGTTTAGAACCATATCGTAAGCCCGAGATAATACTTCACCAGGATTCGCTCGCAACCCATCAGTATCATCAATGCTCGGTGCAGTAAATGGGTGATGCAAAGCTGACCATCGCTTGTTTATTGCATCCTTTTCAAACATCGGAAAATCCACAACCCATAGCGGCGCCCAACCATCAGTAACTAGATCGCGGTCTTCAGCCACTTTGACTCGTAAAGCGCCAAGTGCATCATTGACTATGCTTGCTTTATCAGCACCGAAGAAAATTAGATCGCTTGCCTTCGCGCCCGTACGTTCGATAATTCCAGTTATGGCGTCATCAGGAAGAAATTTAAGAATTGGCGACTGCAGTCCATCACGGCCTAGATTTACATCATTAACCTTGATGTAAGCCAGACCTTTAGCGCCATAACGAGTGACATACTCTGTGTAGTTATCAATGATCTTACGGCTCATTTCAGAACCGCCAGGAATGCATAGAGCAGCGACGCGGCCTTCTGGATCTAATGCCGGTCCTGCAAACACCTTAAATTCTACAGAACTCATTAGGTCTGCAATTTCGATTAATTCGAGATCAATTCTTAAATCAGGTTTGTCTGAACCATAACGATGCATCGCATCGGCATACGTTATTCGCGGAAATATCTTTGGCAGCTCGATATGCATCGTCTCTTTAAAGAGATGACGAATCATATCTTCCATGGCACCTGTTACCTCATTTTCATCGACGAAACTCATCTCGATATCAAGCTGTGTAAATTCTGGTTGGCGATCAGCGCGCAAGTCTTCATCGCGAAAACAACGCACTATTTGGTAATAGCGATCAAGTCCCGACATCATCAGGAGTTGCTTAAAAAGCTGTGGGGACTGCGGCAGCGCAAAGAATTTTCCTGGATGTGTTCGACTTGGAACGATGTAATCCCGAGCACCTTCCGGAGTCGCCTTGGTCAGCATTGGTGTTTCGACATCAACGAAACCATTGCCGTCAAGATAGTTACGCATAGCCATCGTTACTTTATGGCGCAGCATGAGATTACCGAGCATATTCTCGCGGCGCAGATCAATGTAACGGTACTTTAAACGAATATCCTCATTGGCAGGCTCATCGTGATGGAAGGGTGGCGTTTCAGATTTATTTAGGATCTCGAGCTCATTTGCAAGCACTTCGATCTGACCCGTGCTCATATTTTGATTAACTGTGCCATCCGGACGCGGCCTTACAAGACCCTTAATTTTCAACACATATTCAGAGCGAATACGCTCTGCTTGCGCAAAAATTTCAGGGTAATCTGGATCAAAAACGATCTGCAAAAGCCCTTCGCGATCGCGAATATCAATAAAAATTACGCCGCCATGGTCTCGTCGCCGATGAACCCAACCACAAACCTCTATCTCAGTCCCGTTGAAAGATTCATTGATCTCTCCGCAGTAATGGCTACGCATCATCATCAGAAAGGAACACCTATAAAAAAAGAGGCGAAATGTTAGGTGATGGGCGCCCGCTTATCAAGCTGACTCATCCGAGTTATTAAGCTGAAGTTCGCCTATCTCTTCATTGGTCCATGGTGGGATAACAACACCAAGAGAAATAATCATCTTGAGCGCTTGATCAACTTCCATATCCAATACCGTGACGTCCTTTCGGGGGACAATTATAATAAAGCCAGAAGTTGGATTAGGCGTGGTTGGCACAAAACAGCAAATAACATCTTCGCCTGTTCGCCCCTGAACCTCACCTAGATTCGAGGATGTCTGAAAAGCTAGACTGTAAAGGCCCTTACGTGGATATTGAATCAGCAACACATTTTTAAAAGATTGACTGGAGTCAGAAAAAACCATTTCCGCGAAGTTTTTTGCACCAGAATATACAGCTCGAACAAATGGAATCCGATCCATTAAATTTTCCCAGCCGCCAACAAATGCGCGACCAACAAAGTTTGCAGCCAGTAGACCCGTTAAAACCAATACAGTAATCGCAAGAATTATGCCCAATCCAGGAATATTTATACCCAGCAGAGTTTCTGGCCGATAGGGAGCAGGAATCAATAGCAGCGTTCGGTCCATTAGGCCTACTGCGAACCTCAACATCAGATAAGTAACTGTAAGTGGTACCCAAACGAGGATACCAGCAACCAAATATCGTCGTAAGCGCTTCAAGCTGATTCGACCTTAGTATTCATTTCTTTCTTGCTTGCCTCAGGTTTTTTGGCTTTTTTTTCAGTTTCTAAGGGCGTCTTAGCTGACTTTTTATCAGACTCACCCGCCAAATTACGCTGATCCCCTGTCTTAAAATCAGTCTCATACCAGCCCTTTCCCTTTAATCGAAATTTTGGCGCAGACAGCATTTTCTTAAGTGACGGTTCACCACACTCAGGACAGTCGACCAACTTTGGATCGCTTATTTTTTGCAGAACATCAAATCTATGTTCGCATCTTTTACAAGCATAATCATAAATCGGCATCTAGCGAAACTCCATATACATTTAGTGTGCCGAGGACACACGATTATATCTTAGTTGTTAACTTAGGTCCTCGGTCCGACGAAACTAACCATTCGACCGCACGTTGGATCGCGCCGATATGAGTAAAAACGATCTTCATCAAGATAAGTGCAAAAACCACCACCAGATATTTCAGAAATACCCGCAGCTATTAGGCGTTGGCGCGCTAAAGCGTAAAGGTCACCTTGCCACCGACCTCGAGAGTTTGCCAAAAAACAGGCTTCGGCATTTAAATCATGCTTCATAAATACTGATCTAACTTCATTGCCGACCTCAAATGAAGGTTGAGAGATCGCAGGCCCGAGCCATACCACCAGTTCATTGACATCAACTGCCATTCTATCAATTGTGTTTTCCAAAATGCCTGCTGCTAAACCACGCCATCCTGCATGTGCGGCAGCAAATGTATTACCGTCGCGCGAACAAAAAAGTACCGGCAAGCAATCCGCCGTCTGAACAACACAAAATTGCTTTGACGGCCCACTTACTGATCCATCAGCTTTTGGTGGCTTGGTGAACTGAGCAGCCGTAACCACATCGACGCCATGAACTTGGTTTATCCAGCATGGGGTTCCTAGTACCGGCAAAGAAGAAGCATCCATTGTACGAAGCGTTGTACCGGCAATGATAGATGTAGGAGCCATCCAATCTGCTGCAATCCAATCAATCACCGGCTGCGTCTCGACGCATTACGTCAACTAACATCATAAAATCTTTCGGTGGTGGAATTTCAAGATCAACCAACTTTTCAGTAATAGGGTGAATGAATGCCAGTCTGGCTGCATGTAGGGCCTGGCGCTTAAAATGGCGTAATACTTGAATCATTTCTTCAGATGCACCCTTCGGTAATGCTAAACGCCCACCGTAGATTTGGTCACCAACCAACGCATGTCGACGGTATGCGAAATGCACTCGAATTTGATGTGTTCGCCCTGTTTCGAGTTTGACATTCACAAAAGTAAAAGCTTCGAAGCGCTCCTTCACTGTGAAATGAGTGACTGACGGCTTACCGTTTTGCTGCACACTCATTCGCTTACGATCTATTGGATGACGTGAAATCGGCTCACTGATTGATCCACCACCAGTCAAAACACCTTTACAAAGAGCGAGATAATGTCGAGAAATTTTTCTATCTTCTAGTAATCTCAATAATGCAGTATGAGTAGTTAAAGTTTTGGCCACCACCAATAAACCACTGGTATCTTTATCCAATCGATGAATGATACCGGCACGTGGAATTTCTTCCAACGCAGGACATTGGTGTAATAGTCCATTCATAAGTGTGCCAGCTGGATTCCCAGCCCCAGGATGCACAACCAATCCAGCTGCTTTATTAACAACGAGAAGTTGATCGTCCTCATGCACTATATCGAGCATAATTGGTTCTGCTTCCGCTCTAACACTGGGCCCTACCTGTTCCACGAGCTCAACAATTTCTCCACCGAAAACCCTATCACGTGGACGTTTTGGTCCTCCCTGAACTGTAATTGCTCCAGTCAGTAACCAGTCTTTAAGCCGATTTCTCGAATATTCAGGAAATATCCGCGCCAAAGCTTGATCCAGTCTCAAACCAGCAAGCTCGTCAGGAATCGTATTTATTTGTTTTTCGACACTCATGATTAAACTCTAGTTTACGGTATACTCGCCAGCCTTGGACTGTCCGATAGGCAGCACATGCATCTTCGATAGGTTTTTATAGATAATAGTATGCAATTAAAATTACAACTAAGCTGGCTATTTGCTCGATATGCTCGTTTATTCTTACTCGCTATTCTTAGCGCGAGCCTCCTGGCTTGTGGAGGTAATGACGAACAACGCACTGAAGTAGAAGACGTCACCGAATCATACGAAACAGCAAAAAAAGCTATTGAAAATTCAGATTATCAAAGGGGTATTATGATTTTCGAGACTATTCAGGCTCGATTCCCATTTAGCGACGTGTCACGACAGATTCAGATGGAGCTCTTACATGCCTACTATAAAAGCGGTCAGTGTGAGCAAGCTTTAGATACCGCAGATACCTTTATTCGTGAAAACCCGATCCATGATCGTGTCGATTATGCCTTATACATAAAAGGTCTATGCTATTTCGAAAAAGAAGATAGGCTTCTAGAGCGCTGGTTCCGACGAGATACAACTACACGGCCGCCTGGGGAAATAGATCTTGCTTACTCAACCTTTCGTCGCATAATTGAACGTTTTCCTGACAGTGAATATTCGGCTGATGCACAACAACGTATAGTGGCCATCAAAGAACGAAAGTCGATATATGCAAATCACATCGCTGACTATTATTTGCGTCGCGGAGCCTATGTAGCCGCAATCAATCGGGCTAAGTCTGCTTTAGAGGAATTTAATGGTACTTCTGGAAATGCAGAGTCACTTCAAATCATGGCTAAGGCCTATGATGCACTTGGAATGAATGACCTTAGAGATGATGTGCTAAGGGTACTTGCTACCAACTTTCCAAATGATGAGAGCCACATAGAAGTAAGTAAGCCGAAAGAAGGATTCATCAAATGGATAGACGATCGTCTCCCATTTAAAGCTAAGCCTAATTAGTAAGGGAATTTATAACCTGAAGTAATTGGATAACGCCAATCTCGACCGAATGCGCGGCTACTGATTCTGACACCTGGTGGTGCTTGTCGACGCTTAAATTCATTACTCTTCACCATCTCCAAAATTCGAACGACTGTATCCTGATCAAATCCGCGCTTTGTAATCTCCGTGACAGATAGATCTTCTTCAATAAACGCTTCGAGAACTGGATCAAGGATAGTGTAGTCAGGCAACGAATCACTGTCTTTCTGATCTGGCCTTAGTTCGGCCGATGGTTCTCGTTCAATGACTCTTTTAGGTATAACTGCGCTGAGCGAATTCCGATATTTTGCCAAGCGATAGACTAATGTCTTGGTACAATCTTTAATAGGAGAAAAGCCACCTGCCATATCACCATATAAGGTCGCATACCCAACAGCCATCTCACTCTTATTGCCAGTGGTCAACAACATATGTCCCGTCTTATTTGATATCGCCATCAGAAGCAGTCCTCGGCAACGAGATTGAATATTTTCCTCAGTTACATCGTGTCCGCACTCGTCAAACACTGAACTTAGTTGTGCGATCGTCGCTTCATACATAGACTCTATCGAAATTACATCGTAGCGAATGCCCAACGTCGTCGCCTGAAGAGATGCGTCTTCCTGACTCATATTAGATGTGTAGCGAAATGGCATCATCACAGCGTGTACACGATCAGGACCAATCGCATCGCAAGCAATAGTCGCTACCAGTGCCGAATCGATTCCTCCTGATAAGCCAAGAATAATTCCCGGGAAACCGTGCTTTGTAATGTAATCACGAGTACCTATAACCAATGCCTTATAAACACTAGCATCAATATTCATTAAATCCACAAATACATCAGCTTTTAGGGCAATTCCTGAAGTCGTTGCTTGTAAAACGATTGTATATAAGCCTTCTTCAAAGGCAGGTGCACGAAAAGCCATTTTTCTGTCGGCCGACATAGCGAATGATCCGCCATCAAATACCAACTCATCCTGACCACCGACCATATTGACGTAAATAATGGGAAGCTGAGAATTAATTACTCGTTTTTCTACTTGCTGCTCGCGTATCACCTGACTGCCCTTCTCGAAGGGCGAACCATTAATAACAATAATACATTCAGCCCCGGCAGAACGAGCTTTTTCTATCGGACTGACACTCCAAACATCTTCGCAAATATTCAGCCCAATACGAATACCATTTAACTTAAAGACTGAAGCTTCGTTACCACTCGTAAAATACCGCTCTTCATCAAAAACACTATAATTAGGCAACGACTGTTTACGGTAACGGGCAAGAGTTTTGCCGTCACATATTATTTCACATGCATTGTAGATATTATCCTGATTGTATTCTGGAAAACCTATCAGAATTGCAATGCCATGTACGCTTTCGCGAATTTTAACCATAGCGTTTTCGACTAAATAACGAAGGCTGTCATGAAATAGGAGGTCTTCCGGAGGATAGCCACAAATACTAAGTTCCGGAAAAATGACTAGATCGGCAAAGAGTTCATCACGTGCCTGAATGGAATAAGTAATTATTTTTTCAGTATTACCGGCTATATCACCAACCACTAATTCAATCTGAGCTAAAGCGACTTTAACATTATGGTCCATGGTTAACTCCGTAACACTTAGACTTACGAGTTAATAACTTCCAACATTTTCGAGCCCAGTTCTGCAGGTGATCGAACCGTTGCAACACCAGCAGCATCCAACGCCTTATATTTATCTGCAGCGGTACCTTTGCCGCCAGCAATAATTGCACCAGCATGCCCCATACGCTTTCCTGCAGGGGCTGTAACACCCGCAATATAGGTAACAACTGGTTTGGTAACATTGCTCTGTATGAATTCAGCAGCAGCTTCTTCATCCGTTCCGCCAATTTCTCCCACCATAATAATACCATCAGTATCCGGATCACCCTGAAACAGCTCCAGACAATCAATGAAGTTCATGCCACGCACTGGGTCACCGCCAATACCAATGCAAGTGCTCTGCCCTAAGCGATTCATTGTTGTTTGATGTACAGCCTCATAAGTCAACGTACCCGAACGAGATATGATGCCAATACGCCCTTTCTGATGGATAAATGCCGGCATAATACCAATCTTACATTCACTTGGAGTAATAATGCCTGGGCAGTTCGGTCCAATCAGACGACAGTTGTTATAACGTAATGACGATTTTACTTTAACCATATCATTAACTGGAATGCCTTCAGTGATGCATACGATCAACGCGACGCCCGAATCAGCTGCTTCGAGAATAGCATCCGCCGCAAATGATGGTGGCACATAAATCATACTGACGTCCGCACCTGTCTTCTGAACAGCTTCTTGCATCGTATTATAGACTGGTACGCCAAGATGCTCGGAGCCACCGCGGCCCGGTGTCACACCGCCAACTACCTTAGTGCCATAGTCAATGCACTGTTCGGTATGAAATGAACCTTGTTTACCAGTGATGCCTTGGCAAAGAATCTTGCTATCTTTGTTAATTAAGATACTCATTAAATTCTTCTTTATCGGGCTGCAGAAGCAACCGCTTTGAGTGCTGCTTCGGTAAGGTCATCAGCAGCAATAATATCAAGTCCACTATTTTTAAGAAGATCACGTCCTTTTGTGACGTTCGTACCTTCCAGTCGTACAATTATCGGAATATTAATACCAACTTCTTTGACTGCGGTTATAATTCCCTCCGCAATAAGCTCGCATCGCACAATGCCTCCAAAAATATTAACTAGAATTGCAGCAACATTTTCGTTAGAGAGAATCAGCTTAAATGCTTCTGAAACACGTTCAGCTGTTGTGCCGCCACCGACGTCTAAGAAGTTCGCTGGATCGCCGCCATGTAACTTAATGAGATCCATTGTCGCCATCGCGAGTCCCGCACCATTAACCATGCACGCAATATTACCGTCGAGCGAAACATAATTCAGATCGTATTCCGCCGCATCTCTCTCCGTCTCATTTTCCTGACTCAGGTCTCGAAGTTTAGCAATTTCTTTTTGTCGAAATAGAGCGTTAGCATCAATATTAATTTTTCCATCAAGTGCAATAACATCGCCCTTCATGTTAATTATCAGAGGATTGATCTCGATCAAACTAGCATCTATGTCGATATATAACTGATATAACCCCTTAACGAGACTGGCGAATTGCTGCATTTGTTCTTTATTAAATCCTAAACTAAAAGATAATTGGCGTACCTGAAAATCCTGCAAACCGACATCCGGTGCGATCGCAATCGAAAAAATCTTCTCGGGAGTTTCCGCAGCCACTTTCTCGATATCAATGCCTCCCGCAGCCGAAGCTATAAAAGAAATACGATTAACATCACGATCGACCAACATGCTCAGATATAGCTCGCGATCAATCTCTGAGCCTTCCTCAACATAAACTATATTGACTGGTAAGCCCTCTGGACCTGTTTGATAGGTAACCAATACCTTGCCCAACATTTCATCCGCATATTTGCGAACTTCATCAAGAGTTTGGGCAACTTTGACGCCACCTGCTTTACCACGACCGCCAGTATGAGCCTGAGCCTTTATAACCCAGATTTTGCCGCCAATCTCCTCAGCCGCTTTAACGGCTGCATTCGCAGAGTCTACTGGGGTGCCTCTAGGAACATTTATACCGTAGTCTTTAAATAAAACTTTTGATTGATATTCGTGAAGATTCATTGGAATTCTTGTATTGACGCAGAGGATTTAATGGTGGTGGCGAAAAAGACGGCGTATTTTGTAGGTTTGCGTGACCCATGTCCATATTCAATCTAAAATTTGCATACAAATCAGGCAGAAAACAAACTATCAGAAACAGACTTTGTCAGGCATAACGCAAAAAGTTACATAATTTTAATATTTTCAAATTCATGGAAGAAATGAAATGAAATAAACAGGGTTTTACCCTTATAAAGCTGATGATAGTTACAAAAATCATTGGTATTTTAATTTTTTCGCCATTTATTTGATTAATACACACGAATTAATGCCTCAATGCTGTAACTTAAATAAGCTAGAGAAGTTGTCAATTTTAGGGTTTTGTCGACATGATTAAAATAGGAAAAAATGATGGTTTCACAACCACTGAATTAATAATTGTTATCGCAATTATAGGAATACTCGCATCTCTAGCTATTTCTGCATATCAGACATACACCATACGAACACAGGTAGCAGATGCCATCAATATGAGCGCCAAGGCGAAATCGATGGTCATCGAAGCATATATTCAGAACAGTGAACCTCCCACAGGCAGAGTGGCCACTAGTATGTCAGCCGAAACTACAGACTCATATGGCTTATATGTGTCACAAGTCGTAATTAATTATGGTCGGATCGATGTGATGATGGGTAATCATGCGCATGCCGATGTATTTGGAGATATAATTTCATTTACACCATATTTAACCCCTTCTGGCGAAATCATATGGCGCTGTGGAGCAGCCAACCAACCGAGTAATGGGTCCGTTATAATGCCGGGTACAATTTATATACCAACCACAGTTTTAAAAAGATATCTTCCTGCGACCTGTCGGAATTAAATAAAAATCACCGATATCGAACAATTATCTGGCATTTAACTTAATTAAATTCTAAAACTTGCAGATAAATGCATAAAATACACCGGTCTATTTAACTAATGGAGGTTAAGATTGATTGAACTGATGAATGAATCTTTGCCATTATCTATTTCTATCGTTTTCATATTTGCACTGCTGATTGGGAGCTTTCTGAATGTCATCATCCATCGATTGCCTATCATGATGGAGCGTGAATGGCGCAACCAAGCAGACAATCTTCAAAACACACCACCTAAAAAAGATTTACCCGAGGGCCGTTTTGATTTAACTATGCCGCGCTCTCGCTGCCCTTACTGCGACCAATTAATTACGGTCCTGCAAAATATTCCACTTATTAGTTATTTATTCCTAAAAGGCCGCTGCGCGAATTGTAAGAAACCAATATCCTTCCATTACCCACTAGTCGAGCTAATCACTGCATCTTTGACGGCTATTACTGTATGGCATTTTGGCAATAACATCGAAGCTTTGATGGCCGTCATGTTGACCTTAGCATTAATTACAATAGCGATGATTGATGCAGAAACTCAATTGATTCCTGACTCAATAGTACTACCTCTATTGTGGGTCGGACTTAGCATGAGCCTCTTTCACCCCTTATCAACCACCAAAATGCTATTCATTAGCCCATCAGACGCCATCATTGGGTCGCTCGCAGGTTATTTAATCTTATGGAGCGTCTTCTGGCTCTTCAAACTCATATCAGGAAAAGACGGCATAGGCTATGGCGACTTTAAATTATTGGCGGCTCTCGGTGCCTGGCTTGGATGGCAGCAAATACCGATTATCATTATGATGTCTGCAGCTCTTGGTATAGTAATCAATATCTTTCTGGTTGTGTTCAAAGGAAAGGACAAAAATATTCCAATTCCATTTGGTCCTTATATAGCTACATCTGGCTGGATCGCCATGCTTTGGGGTGAGACGATAAAAAACTCCTACATTAATTTGATGTTTTGAGTGACTAACAAGAAATCTAAAATACCTTTCCGAATTGGCCTTACAGGTGGTATAGCTAGTGGAAAATCGACTGTAGCTGACCTGTTTGAAGATCTCGGTATTCAGATTATTGATACTGATATTATCGCCAAAGAGCTCGTTCAAAGAGGCCAGCCGGCGCTTAAAGAAATACGAGAAAAATTCGGAGATTCAGTCATCGGCTCCGATGGTCATCTTAATCGCATTGCTATGAGATCCACCATATTCTCCAATGAAGATGCTCGCCTCAGTCTTGAGAAAATTTTACACCCTAAGATTTCAATCGAAACAAAACATAAAGCAAATAACGCTGGTGGCAAATATCAAATAATTGTAGTGCCCTTACTTGTAAAATCAACGCTTAGAGACTTTGTTGATAGAGTTCTGGTCGTGGATTGCAGTAAGGAAGTTCAAATCAAGCGATTGATAGAGCGTGATAATGAATCGATTACGCAGGCAGCGCGAATCATTGCGGCGCAAACTAGTCGGAAAAGCTATCTGGAAATTGCTGATGATATTATTCAAAATAATCAGGGAACCAATGCAATACAAATTAAGGTTGCTGAACTACATCAACGCTATTGTCGGCTATCTTCAAATTGATAGACTCCTAAAATTGACTCCAACTTATAGCGTTAACTATTTGCTACAGCACGCGGTCTAGAGCAAAATAGCTTTATGGTAAAACCCGCTGAAAAAATCACCGCTGAGCCTGCCACAGGCATCACTTACTATGAACAGCCAGTTTCAGAGCGCATGCGGACATTCCTCAGGCTTGAGTTTCTGTATCACCCAATGCTCAAAAACAATGAAAGAGATGAAGACTGGGCAACCCGAGCGACAATATCCTTACTATTAGAAATTCAGGCCATTCTTTCTCGGGGTGATGTCAGAAACGATGTATTAAACGAGCTGGATCAACAAATCAGTGCTTTCGAACGATTTCAAGCTAATTCTAATGTTGACCGCGGCCGCCTAAGTAATCTCATTAACAATTTATCCAAAACTCGTGAAGAAATCTCACTTATCGGAACCGGCTTTTTGCAACCTCTTAAAGACAGCGATTTTCTAAACGCAATCAAGCATAGAAGCTCTATCCCAGGTGGCACCTGTGAATTCGACCTTCCAGAATATAATCACTGGTTGAGACAACCCATAGCTCGTCGACAGCAAGATCTTGCCGAGTGGATACAGACCGTTAGAATACTTTGCGACGGTGTTAGCGAAGTGCTTTGGCTAATTCGAGAAAGCGGTCAGCCAACAGAAATAAAAGCCGTAAAAGGTATGTACCAACACAATATGCAGAAAAACAGCAATTGCCGATTATTGAGGTTGAGCCTTACCGAAGGTTCATCATTATTTCCGGAGATTAGTGGGAGCCAACATCGTTTTACGGTTCGCTTCCTTGAATGGTCAACCGTCGACAAACGAGCTATTCAGACCAAAAATGACGTGCTGTTTCAACTTTCAATCTGCTGAGAATATCATCTAGCTTTGATCCAATGCCCTCAGCTGCAGCGCTTTCAACACAGGCGCATCGGCCGGCAATAATTCACCTGAATCAAGCAGCTCCGTTGACACCCAGCGTAGCCCTTGTCCCTCTAGACCAATCGGGTCGTTATTCCATTCATTAACAATGAAAAACTCTATGGTAACTATTCTATCATTGTATTCGTGTTGTAAATTCATGAACGACGATAAAACTTTAGCTTCAATACCAAGCTCCTCCATAAGCTCTCTCGATAAGGCTTCCTGAGCTGTCTCACCAGAGGCAATTTTGCCTCCCGGAAATTCCCAAAGACCATGAAATGGTCCATCATTCAAGCGTTCCGCGATCAAAATTCTACCTTGAGAATCGCAGAGTATTCCAGCGGCAACATCAAAGTTATTCATCAAGCTCGAACTAGACGTTCAGCAAACCACAGCACTGCTTGAATTTCTTACCCGAACCACATGGGCAAGCTTCATTGCGACCGACTTTTCGTTGGTCTCTAACATACGGCTCTCTGAGATCTGCTAATTTGGGCTTTATCTCCGGCTCACTCAACGCACTAGATTCATCATGCTGAAACTTCATTGAGTCAGATGGCTGTCTACGTTTCGCCATTTTATCGAGGTCTTTTTCACCCTGAACGCGAATGCGAGAAAGAATGCTGATCGAGTCATGCTTAACCTGTTCAAGCATAATACCGAACATTTCGAATGCTTCCCGTTTATATTCCTGTTTCGGATTTTTTTGAGCATAAGAACGTAGTCCAATACCCTGGCGCAAGTGATCCATGGAAGCTAGATGCTCTTTCCAGTGGTGGTCTAGCTGGTGCAACATTACTTTTTTCTCAACATCGCGCATCAGCTCTGCACCAATATCATCAACCCTATTTTTATAACTATTCTGAGCCTCTTTAATACACTTTTTAATAATGCCCTCGGCACTAATAGTTTTATCATCTCGAATCCAACTAGCGACGTCTGCTCTGACTCCATACTCAGACTCAAGTACCTGAGTCAAGCCATCAGCATCCCACATTTCATCCAAGCTTCCTGGTGGCACATATTGCTCAATTGTTATTTCTAAAACCTCCTCATGAATCGCTGCTACAGACTCTTCAATCTCCTCCGCGTCCATTAGCTCGGCGCGCTGATGATAAACAACTTTACGCTGATCATTCGCCACATCGTCATATTCAAGGAGGTTTTTTCGAATATCGAAATTATGAGCTTCAACTTTTCGCTGCGCACGTTCAATTTGACGAGACAATAGCTTACTCTCAATTGCTTCACCTTCGCGCATACCAGCACGAGATAAAAGGTTCTTAGTCCGTTCCGGATCACCGAAAATACGCATTAATGTATCTTCCATAGATAAGTAGAATCTTGATGAGCCCGGGTCACCCTGACGTCCTGAACGCCCTCTTAGCTGATTATCAATGCGCCTAGATTCATGGCGCTCCGTACCAATAATATGCAATCCACCAGCCTCTAGTACTTTTTCATGGCGTAGCTTCCATTCAGCCTTCACTACTTTAGTATCGGCATTACTTTCAACATCTGTTAATGTAGCTTCAAGACTTCCGCCAAGTACAATATCGGTACCTCTACCTGCCATATTAGTCGCGATAGTGATCGCACCAGGCCGACCTGCGTTCTGCACTATTTGTGCCTCACGTTCATGCTGTTTCGCATTTAGAACACTATGTTTAATCTTTTTACTTTTCAGTAAAGACGACAATAATTCGGATGCCTCAATAGACGTGGTGCCAACCAAAACAGGCTGGCCACGCTGAGAGCAGTCAACGATATCCTCGATAATCGCTTCGAACTTATCTTTTTCAGTCAGATATACGAGATCGGGCTGATCGTCGCGAATCATATCTTTATGTGTAGGAATGACGACAACTTCAAGTCCATATATTTGCTGAAACTCAAATGCCTCTGTATCAGCTGTACCAGTCATGCCAGACAAATTATTATAAAGACGAAAATAATTTTGAAATGTTATCGATGCAACTGTCTGATTTTCTTGTTTAATTGAAACACCTTCTTTCGCTTCGACAGCCTGATGTAGACCATCACCCCAACGGCGACCCGGCATTGTTCGACCTGTAAATTCGTCGACGATGACAACTTCACCATCTTTTACAATGTAATCAACATCGCGTTGATACATAGCATGAGCGCGTAACGCCGAATTCAGATGATGTAGTAATTTAATATTGGCAGCATCGTAAAGACTTTCTCCGTCCGCCAACAATCCTGTCTGACCCATTAGTGATTCAACTCGTGCATGCCCCTCCTCAGTTATATGAGTTTGCTTTGCTTTTTCGTCTACAGTGTAATCGCCACGCTTTACAATTTTGCAGATAGCAACCTTGCTATCAGTTGAAATTAATACGACGTCGCTATCGCGCTGCTCAGCAAGCTTGATCGCATCATCAAGAGTTAGTTCACCAAGATCTTCGCCACTTATTGTGATCTTATTTCTAGGAATATCGTAATTACTGGGATCCTCAATCTCTTCCTGCTTAAGCAGCTTCGGAATCATCTTATTGATTTTTGCATACAGATCTGTATTGGACTCTGTCGGACCAGAAATGATCAATGGTGTTCGGGCCTCGTCAATTAAGATTGAGTCGACCTCATCAACAATAGCAAAATTTAGTCCACGTTGAGCTTTGTTGGCAGTTGAAAATGCCAGATTATCTCGTAGGTACTCGAAACCAAGCTCATTATTGGTCGCATAAGTAATATCACTCTTGTATGCCTCACGTTTCTCATCAGGCGTTTGGCCACTTTTTGACACACCGACACTCAAATCCAAAAATTCATATATTGGACGCATCCAATCTGCATCGCGTTGAGCAAGATATTCGTTAACTGTCACAATGTGCACGCCATTACCACTGATAGAATTAAGATATGCAGGCAAAGTCGACATCAACGTTTTACCTTCACCTGTGCGCATTTCAGCAATATTGCCGGCATGCAAAACCATTCCACCAACTAATTGAACATCGAATGGACGCATCTGCATTGTTCGAACGGAAGCTTCACGGACAACAGCAAACGCCTCAGGTAATAACTGTTGCAATACCTCACCATCGCTATATCGCTGTCGGAATTCCGCTGTCTTAGCTTTCAGCGCATCATCACTAAGCTCTTTTAGTCCATCCTCAAGCGCATTAATAGCGGCAACAGATTTATCATACTGACGCATTAGGCGCTGATTTCGACTGCCAAAAATACGTGTCAGAAAATTAGCCAAAAAGGGCTCCTAATATCAGATCTTATAAAGGACGCTATTCTAAAAGCGACAAGAAAAATATCCAAGCAGTGTCACGATCTATGGTCGAATTAACCAAACACAAATTCGCTCAGTAAAGACTGGGCATGGTATTAACTTACCTAGTCGATTCGCGAATGAACTTTGCCGGATCAACCTGAAAACCATTGTGCAACACCTCAAAATGCAGATTTGGACCAGTTGCGCGCCCAGTTTCACCCATCAGAGCAATAATTTGCCCTTTTTTCACCTCATCTCCAACAGACACAAGGTTTTCTGAATTATGTGCGTAACGAGTTGAATACCCAATACCATGAGTGATCTCAACCATAATGCCATATCCGTATCGATCAGCAGACCACGTTACAACTCCATCAGCTACGGCTACAATTTTTGCGCCAATTTTTCCTGCAAAATCAATACCGCTATGATTCGCTACCTTTCCAGTAAATGGATCTGTTCGTTTGCCATAATAAGAAGAAATCCAACCTGAATTGACAGGTCGACCCTGTGGGTAAATACGATTTTTAAGATTTTGATTAATCAGT
>JAQWOA010000013.1 GCA_029246105.1 Woeseiaceae bacterium
AAAGAAAATAGATAAAATTATTGGAAGGCGTCCATTATTAGCGCTTCTGGTGATTTTTTTATTATAAATAGATTCCCTCATTAAATCTTTATAAGCTCCATGATATGGCGATTAGTCTTTATGGAAATTTATTTAGCAAGCTCTTCTAGGAGGCCGGCGAACAAGCGCGCTCTCGGTACTAAGGATGATACTAGCAAGTGCTCCTGCTTGGTATGCACGCCTTCACCGCAAACACCAAGTCCATCAAGAGTTGGTATGCCAAGTGCACCGCAAAAGTTACCATCGCTACCACCGCCGAATTGTCCATGCCCGAGATCTAGCCCGACATTAGAGGCGACTCGGCGAGCTATTTCATAGAGCTCCTCTGATCCTTTATGCATAGTAAAAAGCGGACGTATTGGCCCCGGTTCTACTTTTAGGGAGACTTCAGGATCAGGAGAAGTGAGACTGCCCATGAGCCGCTGCACCTCAACAAAATCCTCTGGTGTTGGCGCTACGCATAATACTTCTGCATGGCATTTAGTTGGAATTACGTTGACAAAATCACCGCCATTGATAACACCTACGCGAAACGTTCGCTCTCGCTCTACATCGCTGAAACCTTCAACTTCAGCGATTAGACGTGCCATAACGCTGATCGCACTTTTGCCAACACCCTTGGCGACACCCGCATGAGCGGGGCGACCATAAGTATGTAATTTATAGCGTAAAAAGGCATGACGACCAGTTACAAACTTATTTGGCTTTGCCGGTTCTGGCACTAGAACGTAGCGGTTTGCTTTGGCTTCTGCCTCGATTAAAGAACGAGTTGAAGGACTACCAACCTCTTCATCTGAAATGAATAAAAAAGTGACAGACACATCTAGGCTTCCGCGTGCAGCGATAAGCTTTTCAATGGCATGTACAGCAAGATACATGCCGCCTTTCATATCTAAAACTCCGGGACCATAAAGCCTATCGCCATCGCGTTCCACTGCCAGGGATTCAGCGATTGTGCCGACAAGGTGTACTGTGTCTAAATGTCCTAGCACTAAAATACCCGGTCCTTCATTCCACCCAAAATGGGCGCGTACTACGTCACCAAAACCATCGATACCTGGAATCCGATCAATTTTGGCTCCTAGCCCTTCCATCTTTCGAGCGGCGACATCCATAATTTGGTTAACAGCGGCAGCATCATAGCTTGGACTTTCGATAGAGGCCCAAGCTGCAATTCCGGCTGCTATTTCTTCCGCATCAAAAGTGTTTTCATAAATCGTCATCTTGCAGACCTAATTGAATAAATAATGAAATGGCAATCGTATAGACTTTTTTTCTTATAATCTTCAAAGTCGTTAATACTCTGTTCCGTTTGTCTTTTTATGAGCGTTGTCGCATATCTTTCCTTTGAGGAAGATTTTAGCCTCAATACATACGACGATCAGACATCATATAATATATGACTGGTATTTGGTTAAGTCATTGATTTATATTGAGGCCGCCTTGAGGTCGTTGAAGAAGTTGTGATTATGGCTATAAGATAAAAAAAAGAAGAGGAAAGATGAAAAATTATCTATCAATGATAAGACGTAAAACAAAAAATGTAGCTGCTATTTCAACACTGAGAAGAGGTAAGCTAATCATATTATTATGTGTTTTTAATGCTAATTTTTTAATTTCAGCAGAAGAAATTGTCAATCCAGAAGAGACAGAAATATGGGGGCCAATCCCATCAATAATAGATACATCCAGTCAGTCAGTACCGTCTGATGCAATAATACTTTTTGATGGAGAATCATTGCATCATTGGGAAAAAATCGATGGCAGTGAAGCTCTTTGGCTGATTGAAGAGAATGCTTTTACAATAAAACCTGGAACTGGCGATATTGTTACTAAAAAGAAATTTTCAGATTTGCAGTTACATATTGAGTGGCGAACTCCAATTCCAGAGGATGCTATAGGTCAGAATCGGGGTAATAGTGGCATCTTTTTACAAAGGCGTTATGAGCTACAAGTATTAGATTCTTTCAATAATGAAACGTACGTTAATGGTCAAGCGGGAAGCATATATAAGCAATATATCCCCTTGGTTAATGCCAGCAGAGGGCCTGGAATATGGCAAACTTATGACATTGTTTTTAAAGCCCCCACTTTTAATATGGATAAAAGTCTTAAAACAAATGCAAGCATGACCGTTTTACATAATGGTGTTTTAATTCAAAATAATTCTATCTTGAGAGGATCAACGACTTATATTGGTTTGCCTGAGTATGAGTTCCATGAGAAAGATTCAATTTTACTGCAAGACCATGGTAGTAAAATTTCCTTCAGAAATGTCTGGGCAAGAGAATTATGACCCTTACCATCAAAATTCTATTGTGTTGAATGATTTTGGGTTGGTCGCAATTTGATATTGATGTGATGCATGCTGCATTGGCTGAGGCTGAGGTTGCAATAGGCAATGGTGAAGTACCGGTCGGTGCTGCTGTCGTCGTTGATGGGAAGATTATCGCAAAGGATCATAATCGCTCTATTACAGAATCCGATCCCAGCGCTCATGCTGAGATTGTTGTATTGAGAGCTGCAGGCGCTAGTCTGAAAAATCATCGACTTCCAGATGCCACTTTGTTCGTTACACTTGAGCCCTGTGTTATGTGTTTAGGTGCAATAGTTCAGTCTAGGGTGAAGCGTGTTGTATTTGGCGCTTATGATGAGAAGGCGGGGGCGTTGGGCAGTGTTGAGGATTTGTTAGAATCTCGGGCACTAAATCACCGATTTGAAATCAACGGCGGCCTTCTCGCCGAAGAGTCATCAAGGTTACTTAGACAGTTCTTTAAAGCACGCCGCTAGGTGTCAGCTGTTTGTTCATTTATTTCGACTTCAGCAACCGATTCAATGATTTCTTTTTCCGTTAACCACAACAAAATATTGTAATACGCTCGAATATTGTTGACATATAGCACCGGTTCCCAGCCGCGTGCATATCCGTATGGTACGCGTGAATACCACTTTCGTTGAGATAGTAAGGGTAGCGCTTTGCTTATATCAACCCACGTATCAGGGTTGCCATCATTCCACTCAGCAATCGTACGAGCATCTTTAATATGATTGAAACCTACGTTATAAGCTGCCAATGCCATCCATGTTCGGTCTGGCTCAGCGACTGTATCGGCAACACGTTCTACTTGCCTTGCGAAGTATTGAGCGCCACCAAAAATACTATTTTTTGGATCAAGTCGATCATCCAGACCTAAATATGCGGCTGTATCAAGTGTCAACATCATGATACCGCGAACACCGGTTGGCGATTTAGCCTGCGAAAGCCAGTGAGATTCTTGATAACCGATTGCGGCAAGAAGGCGCCAGTCGACACCCCATTCATTACCGGCTTTTTCAAATATCTCTCGGTAGCGAGGTAGTCGAGTTTTAAAGTGACGAATAAAGTTGCGTGTGCCCACATAGTCAAATTTTTCAGTAAATCCATAATAACGATCATGTATTTGTGTCAGCAGACCGCTGCGATAGGACTTAATCAGGAAATCATCAGCTCGAGCAAGCAATGTATCTCCAATATCTTTAGGAAAGGCCCAAGCGATCGGGTCATCGGTATTAAGATTTAGTGCGATGCGTAAGTCTGGGTAGAAGTGACGCTGTATATCGAAATCTGGACTGTTAGCGATTGTGATATCGATTTCTCCCATAGCGACCTTGGTGAGAAGATCGGCGACCTCAGTATTGTTATTCTCATCCCATTGCAGCGTAGGGTATGAGTTCTGAATGTTCGATAATAGGTCGACGTGATTGCTATCAGCGATGACCTCAATAGAGCGGTCCAGAATGTCACTTAGTGATTTGGGTTTTCCCATGCCAAGTTTGTAGATCATGTGAACATCAACAAACTTATAGGGATGGCCAAAATTAAGATGTTCGCGGCGTATGTCAGTACTTGATAGGCCAGCCGCCGCCATGTGTGACTTACCTGATAGTAATTTGGGTAGAATCTCTGAAACACTCACAACTGGATCGATGACTAGTTTGACACCAAGATCATCAGCGAATGCTTGCGCAAGATCGAATTCAGGACCGGATGGACCATCAGGAGTGATGGTGTACGCAGTCGGACTATCGCGCGTTACAACGCGTAACTCACCAATTTCGAGTACCTGATCCAATAAAGGAGGAGAGCTCGAGCAAGTGCCGATTATTACAGACAACGTGGAAATGATGATCAGACGCAATTCTGGTCTCCGCTCCAATAACGCAATTATGACAGTTAATTTGCATAATAACGATAGAAATATAACTTTTAGTTATATAGTTAATCCTTCAAGTAATAACGTATGGTTTTATTCTGGTTTATATCTAGAAAGTAATTTAATTTAGGTGATATTTTTACTGCAAGTTAGGAGAGTGTTGCCTTAGAGTAAAAGTTAAGGTCTAGATAAATCAACTCAACTCCATTACAATTCGCGTCGAAACGAAATCGTGATTTGATCCTATTGCCGCGATTTAAAATTAAAGTGCTAAAACGGTATTTGTACTCCAAGGATCTAATTGACTAAAAGATTTTTAGGAGGAAACAATGAAAAAAGAGACACTTGCAGTGCACGCTGGTTATGAGCCTGATCCAACAACAAAGGCCGTAGCAGTTCCAATTTATCAAACCACTTCTTACGCATTTGACAATACGCAGCATGGCGCCGATTTGTTCGACCTGAAGGTCGAAGGAAACATCTATTCGCGTATCATGAATCCAACGACAGGCGTTCTGGAGCAGCGCGTTGCAGCACTGGAGGATGGTCTTGCGAGTCTGGTGCTGTCTTCAGGCCAAGCTGCATCAACAAACGCAATTCTCACGATTGCTGAAGCGGGTGATAATTTTATTACAACATCGACCCTGTATGGCGGCACCTACAATCTATTCGCACACACATTTCCACAAATGGGCATTGAGGCGCGTTTTGCTGCGCCTGATGACATTGACGGCATGGCGGCAATGATCGATGACCGGACGAAAGCGGTTTACTGTGAATCGCTTGGCAATCCTGCTGGCAATGTTGTTGATTTGGAAGCATTGGCGGATATGGCACACGCGCATGGCGTCCCTGTCATCGTAGATAACACGGTGCCGAGTCCTTACCTAAATAACCCATTTAAATGGGGTTGCGACATTATCGTACATTCCTTAACCAAGTATTTGGCAGGCCATGGAACGATCATCGGTGGTGCGATTGTTGATTCGGGGAAATTTGATTGGGCAGCAAATAAAGAACGCTTCAAGCGATTGAATGAACCCGACGTTTCCTACCATGGCGTGGTGTATACCGAAGCACTGGGAGAAGCGGCCTATATCGGTAGAGCCCGTGTGGTTCCACTAAGAAATATGGGTGCGGCGATTTCGGCCCATACTAGTTTCTTGGCGCTGCAGGGAATTGAAACTCTGCCATTGCGTATGGACCGTATTTGTGAAAATGCACAAACGGTTGCGGAAAACTTGCAAGCACATGATCAGGTTGAATGGGTGCGATATGCAGGCTTGTCTGACAGCCCACACAAGGCGTTGGCAGATAAGTATATGGGTGGTCGTGCATCGGGTATTCTTAGCTTTGGAATTAAAGGCGGCATAGCATCAGCGACGAAATTCATTGACGCCCTTAATCTAGTCACGCGGCTCGTGAATATCGGCGACGCGAAGTCATTGGCTTGCCATCCTGCGTCAACGACACATCGACAGCTGTCTCCTGAGGAGCTTGCAACTACTGGAGTGACCGAAGATCTTGTTCGATTGTCCATTGGTATCGAGCACATCGACGACATTATGGAAGACATCAATCAGGCACTGGCTGCGGCAAATAAATAGCCGTTTTTTTATCTGACTTTAGGCGCGTTTGCGCTTAAAAACTGATGAACATGATGCAGATTAGCATTGTCGTAAATACCTAAGTACCGGTCACCTTTGTTCAGGTGGCCGGTACTAGTTACTTATCCTTGGTTAAAACTTAACTCTAGTCAGGCTATTGATGAAATGGCTTTGGTGACGCTGTAATAATTTTTTATTTTATTAAGCTCCCAGAATTACTGTATTGTGAGTTTCTTAATAGCGCCCGTAGCTCAGTTGGATAGAGTACCTGGCTTCGAACCAGGTGGTCGGGAGTTCGAATCTCTCCGGGCGCGCCATTTTGGTGCATTAAAAGACCTTAGAACACAAAAAAACAGAGAAACGCATACCTCAATTATTTTTTGGACCTCTAATCAGCTGATTTTAATGAAATTTATTTTTTTGGCATAGCTCTTGCTTAATAATATTTGTTTAGTGGTGGAACGTTTCGCAGTTGCAAATTATTAGGAGGCTAATCATATTAAGTTAATGAACAAAGCGAAAAGTATTTTAAAAATAATTAACTGTGTGAGTTTAGATATGAAATATATAATTTTACTTTTAGTCCTTTCTCTTTCTATGCCAGCTTTTGCACATGTCAGTCTTTCTTCTCAGACAGTGCATCAAGTAGAGCATTTGATATGGGCACTAGTTATTATTCTTATTACCTGGATGGCATTTCCAGCTTTAAAGAAAATTAAGCAAAAAATTAAAAGCGGTTAAAAGAAGATGGCTTCATCAATCCATCAAGAATTAGGTTGGTCAGCGAACCTGTCACTCGGTTTTCAATACATCGAAGGTAAAACAGTTTTAGCTCATCGAGAAAGAAAAGGACCTTTGGCCGTTCAGAGGCCCTTCTATCCTGAAGGTGCAACCTGCCATGTATATTTGCTTCATCCACCAGGTGGCGTTGTGGGAGGTGACTCGCTCACAATTAAGGCCGATATCGCCAATAAAGCTGAGGCACTTATAACAACTCCAGGTGCAACAAAATTCTATCGCAGTGCTGGAACTACAGCATTTCAAACTCAAAACTTACATGTCTCTGATGACGGTTATCTAGAGTGGTTTCCACAAGAGAATATCTTCTTTCCTGGCGCCCAAGTACAGATGAAAACCCAAGTTGATTTAACTGTATCGTCGCATTTGGCAATGTGGGAAATTCAATGTTTTGGCCGACCCTCGATTGGCGAGGTATTTGATTCTGGTTATGTTGACTCATCTTTGCATATTTTGAGGAATAAGAAGCCCTTAATTTTTGAGCGAATGAGATTTGATGCTGAGACAAAAGATCGATTGTCTCTTATGGCATCAATGCAAGTGACAGCAACATTTGTGATGAATCACGTTAATGAATCAAACATGGATTTAGTTAGAAAAGTATTACCTATTGAAGCGACAAATAATTTTTCCGCATCATTGATAGATGATTTTTTAATTGTTCGTTATTTAGGCGATTCAACAGATCTTGCGCGAAAAGTTTTTATAGCTATTTGGTCATCTCTGCGCCAACTAAGTTTTGGTAAAGCATCTAACCACCCAAGAATTTGGAATACTTAAAGGAAAATTGTTAATGGAATTGTTGCCAAGAGAAAAAGACAAATTACTAATTTTTACGGCAGCTTTATTGGCTGAGCGGCGTAAAAATCGTGGATTGAAGCTCAACTATCCCGAAGCCGTTGCCTTTATCAGTGCCGGCATCATGGAGGGCGCGCGTGATGGAAAGAGTGTCGCTGAATTAATGGATTATGGAAGAACTTTTTTAACTCGAAATGATGTGATGGATGGGGTTGCCGATATGATTCATGATGTACAGGTAGAAGCTACTTTCCCAGATGGCACTAAGCTTGTGACTGTTCATGAGCCAATCGTATAAGGAATGAAAATGAGGCCAGGTGAATTATTAGTTTCAGAAGGTGATATTTCTCTTAATGAAGGTAGAGAAAAAATAGTATTGAAAGTAGCGAATAATGGTGACCGGCCTATTCAAGTCGGTTCGCATTATCACTTCTATGAAGCAAACTCCGCACTAGACTTTGATAGATTATTGAGTAAAGGATTTCGTTTAAATATTCCTGCAGGTACTGCTGTGAGATTTGAGCCAGGGCAGACACGCGATGTGGAGTTGGTAAGCTATGCCGGTAAACGAATTGTTTATGGTTTTAATGCAAAGATTATGGGGAAGCTGGACTAATGAAGATTTCACGACAGGCTTATGCAGAGATGTATGGCCCAACTACTGGTGATCGAATTCGGTTAGCGGATACGGAATTATTTATAAGGGTTGAGAGAGATTTGACCGTTTATGGTGATGAAGTAAAGTTCGGTGGCGGTAAAGTCATTCGTGATGGCATGGGTCAAAGTCAAGCAATGGCGGATGAAGTTGCTGATGTGGTGATCACAAATGCATTGATTCTTGATTACTGGGGAATTATCAAAGCAGACATAGGTATTAAATCAGGTCGTATTGCTTGTATCGGAAAAGCGGGTAACCCAGATGTTCAACCTGACGTTGATATCATTATTGGTCCAGGTACTGAAGTGATTGCAGGTGAGGGACAAATTCTTACAGCTGGCTGCATTGATTCGCATATCCATTTTATCTGTCCGCAGCAAATTGAAGAGGCTGTGATGTCAGGCGTTACAACAATGTTAGGTGGCGGTACTGGTCCTGCGACTGGCACCAATGCAACAACTTGTACTCCTGGCCCTTGGAATATTCACCGCATGCTTGAAGCGGCGGACGATTTACCAATTAATTTAGGGTTCTTAGGAAAGGGTAATGCATCTAAGCAAGAGCCATTAGCTGAGCAGGTTTCAGCTGGTGCGATAGGGTTGAAGCTCCATGAAGATTGGGGAACTACACCTGCTTCCATTGACACCTGTCTAACAGTTGCTGATGACTATGACGTTCAAGTGGCTATTCATACTGACACTCTAAATGAGTCTGGATTTGTTGAAGATACAATCGCTGCGATGAATGGCAGAACAATTCACACCTACCACACTGAGGGTGCAGGCGGTGGACATGCACCAGATATTATTAAAATGGCTGGTTTTTCGAATGTATTGCCATCCTCTACAAACCCAACACGTCCTTAT